>JAFOGE010000035.1 GCA_017386965.1 Clostridia bacterium | reverse complement strand
GGACTGAAGCAGGCGGCGAAGAAGCTGGCGGAATCTGTGAAGCCGGAGGAATCTGTGAAGCCGGAGGATCTTGTGTATAGTGTTCCTGCTATCCCTGACTTCCAGACTTCTACCGCTGCGATCAATTATGCGATCAGCCTGGGTGTTAACGTCAAGGAGTACATTGACTTTGGCGCTCTCTTAACCGCTCTGGTGGATGCCGGTGCGTTTTCGGAGATCGTTTCCATGATCGGTGCAAAGAACATTCTGGCGCAGCTCGACGCAAACGAGATCAAGGCGATCGTTGCTTCCCTGGACGTTCTTTCCTATGTACAGGAGGGCGCTCTGCTGGTTGGCAGCAAGCTCTTGACCAACATTGATCAGATCACGGTTGACGGCATGCTCGTTGCCGGTGAGAATGAGATCACCGCAATGCTGGAGATCTATCCCACCAATCTGGCAAAGGCACTGCTGAAGATGATCCCCACGCTGAATGATATTGCAAACATTCAGAACAATGTGGTCTTCTCCACCACCATCGGCCTGACCTACACCGCAGACGAGAATGCGGCTACCAATGCAGGCAAGACCAAGACCAAGAACATCACCTTCGAGCTGGCGCTGGAGGGCGACCTGGAGCCTGTGAAGGCCGCTGCTGCAAAGCTGCAGGCATTCCTGGCAACCTACATCGACTTCGACGTTACCAACAACGGTGACATCTACCTCGGTGTGGATCTTCCCACCGTATCCACTCCCGCGGTCCTTACCGAGATCTTCAACAAGGTTCTGGATACCGAGAAGCTCTCCGAGGCTACCAAGCTCAAGCTTCTCAATCTTGTAAACGTTGACGGCAACGACGTCGTCGGCTACATGGACACGATCACCTTTGAGGATCTGATCACGATCCTGGAGTCGATCGAGCCCACCGCTCTGTACGAGGCATTCTGCAACATCAGCTACGTGCATACCGTGATCGACAAGGCAAGCGAAAAGATCGGCTATGATCTTGGCAACGTTTCCTTGGACGATATGAAGTATTGCATCGCAAACGTTCCCAGCATTGAGCGTATTTGCGAGATCATCGAGAACAAAACCGGACGCGACGTTCTGGCGATCCTTGAGGCTGCTGCTGACAAGGTAGACGGTCTGACCGCCAACGCAAAGGTCGCAAAGCTCCTTGACATCGTTGAGGAGAAGATCGGACGCGATCTGGACATCTCCGTTGCAGAGGTCCTTGACCGTGCAAAGGATGCTCCTATTTCCGAAACGATCGCAGAGATCGTTGCAGAGAGAATTGGCGTCAACGTAAGAGATGTTCTCAACAGCCACTCGGTTGACGAGCTCTGGGCAATCGCCGTAGAGAAGGCTGCAGCCCGCGAGGGTGCTTATAATAAGGTAAAGAACTACGCGCTGGCCATCGCGGATCTCATTCCCGAGGCGATCATGGATACCTGCATCGCAGATTTCTATGCAGGCAACGGCGTATTCACCTTTGACAAGACCGTTTCCGTCAGCGACAAGGCACTGGTAAGCAAGCTTCTTCCCAAGCTCTTTAACGGCTTGAAGAAGGCAGACGTGATCGTAGAGGCTGTTTGCAACAAGCTCGGCGTGGACATCGCTCTCCTGGATGCGATCATGAACAAGCTTGACAACGCCGCAGATCTCGTTCTTACCGACGAGCTTCTGAACAAGCTGATCGCCGTTACGCCCGATGCAACCATTACCGGAAGCCTCAGCTTTGGCGTTCAGTTCACCGATGTTTACCAGATCACTTATATGGATAAGGAAGGCGACACGGTTCTCTTCTCCGCATTCCTTCCCGTAGGCGCAGAGCTTGACATCTTCAAGACCGATTCCACCATCAGCGGATACGATATCGCAGACTGGACCGATGCTGAGGGCAACCCCGTGCTGACCATGCCTGCAGAGGACACCGTTGTTTACGCAGACCGCAACGCCGTTGAGGTCACCTTCGTAGACGTGGACGGCAAGACCGTTCTGGGCTCCTACATCCTTAAGAGCGGCGATCTGCTCACCGAGGAGATCATCGCAGCCGTCACCGGTAAGGTTACCGTTGGCGCTTACAACGAAAAGATTCACAAGGGATATGAGATCTCCTGGCTCAACGCCAACGGCGAGGCTGCTGATCTTACCGCTCCCGTTACCGCAAACGTAACCTTCGCAGCAGACGTTGCCCTGGAGTCCATTCTGGATTACGACGGCGACTTCACGCTGGAGTACACCGACGGTCTGTATCAGCTCACCCTGCACAGCCAGCTGCCCGCAGAGCTGACGATCGATCTGGCTCGCGATTACATCCTGGCAGACGCTGCTGCCGATGCAAAGGCAACGCTTGAGATTCTGATCGACAACGGCACCGATGCTCTCGCAGACGATTACACCTTCGTTTCCTTCGACAACGCAACGCTTGCAGAATTCTACAACGTTCGTTCCGAGAATGGCGATGCAGTTGCATTCGGCTACAAGGCACTCAAGTCCGTTGCAAACGACCTCTACAAGAACAACAAGGATGCTGCATTCCACAACTTTGAGATCCTCGTAAACGGCGAGGCAACCGATGGCGAATTCGGCGGCAAGCTGACGATTAAGCTTCCTTATGATAAGGCGATCACCGCAACCGCCGACAAGGCAACCCGCGTTAACGTTGTTACTGCCAACAGCCGTGAGAACGTTGAGGCAACCGTAACCCGCGGCTTCGTTGCATTCGACGCACCGCACTTCTCCCAGTTCGTTATCACCAACGAGTACAAGGTCAACGTTGTATTCGTAGATACCGACGGCAAGAACGTCGTAGGCGGATTTTCTAACAGCGATTACGAATACCTCCCCGAGGGCGCAGTTGTTGCTCTGAAGGATCTCTACGAATACTATGGCAACCTCACTCAGAAGAGCGTAGCTGCAAGCGCAGGTACCGTTTCCAACGGTAAGCTGACCATGCCTGCAGAGGCCGTTACCGTAACGGTTACCTTCTACGCAAGACAGGATCCTCCCGTAATTCCCACCACTCCCACGCACAATGTTTACTACTATGTAAACGGCATGCTCTACAAGACGGTCACCTACAAGGATGGCACCGTTCCCGCATGGATCGACATCAACACCGTGATCGCGGATACCGGCGCGAAGGCTCCGATCGGCTACGTTAAGACCGGCGCAGAGTGGCTCGGCGTTCCCACGGATGATGCCATCAAGGCAAATCCCGCAGATGTTTACATCTTCGCAAAGTGGACTCTTGACACTTACACCGTAAACTTCGTAGCAGGTGAAAAGACCCTCACTCTCACCTACAATATCCACAACTACAAGCAGATCACGGCTCCCGCAGTTCCCGCAGGTGCTGCCGGCGAGATCGGTGCTTGGGACTGCGAGGATCTCGCAGCTGAGCTCGCAAAGGCGTTCAACGTTGTAAACAAGAGCGTCACCATCAGAGCTTCCTACTCCAAGATCTCTTATGCGATCGCAACCGACGGAATTGCACAGACTGCTCCGAAGGCTGAGCCCGGCGCACGTGTTCCCGTAACGGTTCCCGCAAAGACCGGCTACACCGCAATCGTATCCATCGTGGATGCAAACGGCAACAAGCTCGCTCTGAACAACAACGGCGAGTTCGTAATGCCTGCAGCCAACGTTTCCGTTTCCGTTTCCTACGTAGCAAACGATATCGTTTGGTATGCAAACGGTGTTGCACAGACCGGCAAGTACGGCTCCACCGCAACCTTCACGGTTGAAATTGCAAAGGGTGAGTTCCTTAAGACGGCTCCCACCGGATGCGAGCTGGTTGCACAGTCCGTCAACGCGGAGGGCACCAAGGTATTGACCTATGCCTTCACGCTGACCACCGAGGGTGTGAACTTCACCTGGGAAAAGGTTGGAAACCGCAATCTCCTCTTCTACATCTTCAACGGCGCGTTCTATGATGCAACCGTTACTCCCGAGGTAGAGGGTGAGGGCGTTGCATTTGACAAGTGGGTAGAGGGCTTCGCAGGCATGAGCTTTGCAACCTTCACGGTTGAGAAGACCGCATCCTACCTGTGGCTCTGGATCCTCCTGATCGCTCTGGCTGTGATCGTCCTGATCGTTCTCATCTACAAGCTCTACATGGCAGAGCTGCTCAAGCCCAACTTCATCACTCGCTTCGTAACTTGGCTCGTATCCCTGTTCTTCGGACTCTGCCTTGGCATTTCCGCCATCGTTTGCCTGTTCCGTAAGAGCGACGATCCTGCTGACTACGGAATGACTCCCGCTGAGGAGCCCGCTGCTGATGAGGCTGCTGAGGAAGCTACCGAGGAAGCCGCTGAGGAAGCAACTGAGGAGGCTGCTGAGGAAGTCGCTGAGGAAGCTGCTGAGGAAGCTGCTGAGGAAGCTGCTGAGGAAGTCGCTGAGGAAGCTGCTGAGGAAGTCGCTGAGGAAGCAACCGAGGAAGCTACCGAGGAAGCCGCTGAGGAAGCTGCTGAGGAAGCAACCGAGGAAGCAACCGAGGAAGACGAAACCAAGCGTCAATAATCAAAACATGCGAGGATTTACGCCGTAAGGCGTAGAGAATCGATCCCACGTGGGGGATGTTGCGCAGATATGTGTAGCATCCCCCCAAAATATACGTTGGAGAGGATTTCGCTGACGGTGCAGCCCTTTTCTTCCGTGATGGCTCTCCCTCTCCTTTTTCATTCCTTCAGGAAAGGTCCTCGCGTGTCAAGCGCGAATAACGGTGACGAGCCAAAATGAAGCACAGTGAATTCTATAAAATTCGTTGGCATGATACCGATGCCAACCGCGTAATACGCCCCTCCCAGCTGGTCAGCTACATGCAGGAAACCGCAAATGCCCAGCTCTTGGCCAACGGAACCTCCCTGGACGATCTGCGTGACAAGCAGGGCTTGGCGTTCCTGTTGAGCCGCATTACCGTCCATGTTTATGCCGATCTCTATACCGATGACGAGATCTGCGTGCAGACCTGGATCTGTGAGGGCAAGGGCTTTCGCTTCGACCGCTGCTTCCGCGTTCTGCGAGGCGAGGAGGTCGTGGCCGAGGCCTATTCCATGTGGGCGCTTCTCGATCTGAAGAACCGAAGAATGCTTCGCGCAACCGAGTTTTCCTACGGATTTGAGGGGGATGACCCACTTCCTCCCGAATTCTACGCGCGGGTCCGTATTCCTGCTCTTGCAGACATGGAGAAGGCGGGCGAGCGAAGGATCGTGTATTCGGACATCGACTACAACGGACATATGAACAACACGCACTATCCGGATATGCTTTGCGATTTCACGCCGAACATTCTCAATCTGCGCGTGCGCGCCCTGACGCTCTCCTTCTTGCATGAGGGAACGTTTGGACATACACTTGCCGTTTATCGCGCGGAGCAGGAGGACGGAAGGCTCTGCTTCCGTACCGTTGACGGGGATGGCGTGACCTGCCTTGAGGCGGTCCTGACGCTGGAGCCGCGATGCAAGGAGAGCCGGGAAGGAACGAATGGGCATGAAAACTAAGACCGTGATCAAAAAATGGCAGCTGCTTTGGCACAGGAGCGACGCGCCTGCGGTAGATTTGCAGGAGGCAGACTTCCTGTCGGTTGGCAATCGCGCCTTTCGCAAGAGCCGTAGGAGCATGGAGGAGATCCGTCTTCCCGAAGGTCTTTCTGCCATTAAGAGCGAGGCCTTTCGGGATTGCCGCCGCTTGTTCTCGGTCCGCCTGCCCGAGGATTCGGACGTCGGCCTTGGAACGGGTGCTTTTCGGGATTGCGTACGTCTGCGCGAAATCACGCCCTTTGAACACCTTTCCAGCATTGGGGAGCGCGCCTTCTCGGGATGTACCATGCTCTCACAGATCCCCTTCGGGACCGGCCTGCGTCGCATTGGTGCCTACGCCTTCCGCGATTGCGCGTCCTTGCGCAGTGTTTCGCTGCCCGCGCATTTGGAATCGATCGGGAAGGGGGCGTTTCTGCATTGCACGGAGCTGGAGCGCGTGGAGATCGAGGATGGAATCACCCATCTTGCTCCCGCCATGCTACGTGGATGCATCTCCCTTGAGGAGCTCCGATTCCCTTCTACTCTGACCGTTTTGGAGGAGGAAATTTTGCGCGATTGCAGTGCGCTTTCCTCGATCCACCTGCCCGGGAGTGTGCAACGGATCGAGAGGAATGCGCTCCGCGGATGCCGACGTCTTCGGGAGGCTCGTATGGATCTGGGCGTTTCCATGATTGGCGCAGGTGCATTCCGGGATTGCCCGGAGCTTCGTGAGGTCTATCTTCCGCATAGCATCAAGCGCCTCGGCTTTGCGGCCTTCGGTCTTGGAAGGGCAGAGGAGAAGACACGGATCTATGTGGAGCAGGAATACATGGTGCGCCGCATGAAGCGGATGCTTCTGCTCTGCGGTTCTTACGGACGTGTGGAGGTTTTGCAGAGCGGAAAGACCATTGAGGAGCGCAAGCGCGAGCGCAGAAGAAGCACGCTGGAAAAGACGGTGGTACGTCTGACGGATGCCCCGGACGAGAAAACGGAGGATTGAATCCGCCGTGGGGGGCTTGCCGAAAAGAAATAACGAGAGGCAGGAATGCAATGGCATTCCCGCCTCTCGTTATTTCTATGGATGGAACGTCGCTCGCCTTCATCGCTTCGCGTTAAGGACCGTGGGCGCGTTTATTTTGCGCCGGTGTAAAAGGTTTTGGATGCTGCGATCAGACTGTAATTCTTGCTTCCGATGCGGATGGCTTCCCATTGATCGGGAGATCCCGTGTAGGACACCGAGCGGAGGTAGGCGCAGTTGTAGAAGGCCATTTCCTCGATGGCGGTTGTCACGGTATGAATCGTCAGATCGGTCCCTGCACGCATGGGAGGATAGAGTATCAGGGTAGAGGCATCCGCCGAGTAAAGGATGCCGTCGATGTCGCGATAATGAGGATTCTGCGCATTTACGGAGATATACATGAGGTTTTTGCAAGCGGCAAAGGCCAAAGAGCCGATGCTCTTGACCGAGGCGGGGATTTGGATTGCCGTTACGGTGGAGCAACCGAAGAAGGCACCGCTCTCCACGGCCACGACAAGCTCCCCGGAGGGGGAGTATTCGGGAATGACCACACAAGCGTCGATGCAGGTTCCGATGCTGGAAACGCGGCAGGTCCCGTTGCGATTGCTGGTGAAGGAGAGGCCGTTGCTCACGTCGGGAAGGATGGTTTCGGGTTCGGTTTCGGGCTCGGTCTGCTCCTCGGTTGCCTCTGCGCCCGTATCCCCGGTTGTGGGGGGCGGCAGGGCGCTTTCCGGGGAGGTGTCTGATTCAGGAAAGGGGAAGGAGGGGGGCGGATCGCTCTCGGGCGTACTACTCCCGTGCGGAAGCGCTTGCGCATAGGAAAGGCAGAGGAGGGCAACGGTAAGAGAGAGGGCGATGGCAAAGGCGATCGCCAGAATGATCATCAGCGTTTGTGTCACAGGTTTCATGAATGCTCCTTCCGAGGACGGCAGGCAAAGAGCCTGTCCTTTTTCTTTCATTATGACATGAAAGAATTCTTCGGTCAAGGAAAACCGTTCGTCTTGGTTTTACATTCTATGCGCAAAAACGGTATCATTCGATGTAGAAAGAGGCGAATCGTTGCTAAAAATGCGCAAAAAGTGAAGGTGGAGTCGAACGAAAAGAGCAAATCGCAGGAACATTTCACGACACAAAGCGGCAACGCACCGCGCGAGAGCGCGTTTCGCGGAACAAAACGGATGCGCACCGCGCGAGAGCACGCGATAGCCCCGCCGCAAGGCGGCGCAGGTGGAGGGCGCGGAGCCCTCCTCGCCGTCCGCAGACGGCGAAATAACCCCGGCGTTTCTCTTTTGCTAACTTTTCTCTTTGCGCCTGCGGTGTCAAAGAGAAAAGTGGCTATGGGGGCTGAAAAGCAATCCGTCTATTGCTTTCGGGCGAACAATGT
>JAFOGE010000003.1 GCA_017386965.1 Clostridia bacterium | reverse complement strand
TTTGTTGTTTTTTAGCACATGTTTTCCTTTTTTTGGTTCTTTAGGAAAAATCAGACGTGATTTCTACCGAAGATAATCCAAAAGCTCCTCGATCCCATCGTTGGAATAGCTGGAGGTATAGAAGATACGCTCGCATCCGCAAAGCTCCAAGCGCATCTGTGCGAGATCGGGGCGCGCATGCGGCTCATCGCACTTGGTAACGATCCCAACCACAGGACGGTTGGCCAAGGGAGCGCACGCAGGCGGGAAAACACAGAAATCATCGGTTGCGGAAAGCACCAGTCCCACGACGTCTGCCTCGTAGGAATACACGGCCAGCGCGCCGCCCAGATCGTTTGCCTCGGTATATTCGCCCGGCGTATCCATAAAGATCTCGCCGTAATCAATATACTGCGTCTTGCGGTACTCGATCTTTTCTCCCTTGAGGACCTCGATCAAGGTGGTTTTTCCGCTTCCGTGTTGGCCCATAAAGATGATGCGTTTCATACCCTTCCCCGCAATCAGGTCTTGGTGATCTCGCAGACGTTAAAGCCCAGCTTTTCCTTGGCGTAGCTTGTAACGGCAAGGAGCGCCGCATCCACCTCGGAAACGCTTCCGACCACGATCAGCGTGCCCGAAAAGCGGTCCACGAATCCGACCTCTGCTCCCGCAGCCTTCAGGGAAAGATCCGCGGCAATAATGGCGTATTCGCTGGGGGACATGGTGACGATCCCGATGGCAGACTTATGAGAGTAGTCCACGGTAGGATCCAGTCCAAGCTTTCGGTAAAGTGTGGTGTCCGGATTGGCAATAATATGTGCCAAGGTAATCTGCTTACCCGGAACCAGCTCCTGTATGATCCTTTGCTTGTTTTCGTAAATCTCGTTCAAGGCTTCACTTCCTTTCCGATTGGTCTTCGGCTCATCCGCCGAGGATCGCGCGCAGTCCCTCCTGCTCCGCTACACGCCGAAGCTCCTCCATCTTTTCTTTGGTAGGAGGCGGAACGTCGCCCATGGTGTATTCCCGTCCAAGGCCAATGTATTTATCATAGCCCAGACGGTGGTACGGAAGGAGATGGATCTCCTCTACCCCGGGCAGGGATGCTGCAAATCGCGCGATGGACCGTATCTCCTCCGGTGTGTCGTTGAAGGTGGGGATCGTGGGAACGCGAATGATCAAATGAGCTCCGCTCTCTGCAATGCGGCGGGCATTGTCCAGGATCAGCTCGTTTCGTATCGAGGTGAATCGCTCGTGCTTCTCGGAATCGGTGTGCTTAATATCCATCAGCACCGTATCCAGATAGGGCAGATGCGGAGCGATCATACTCTCAAAGGGCAGGCACGCCGTAGTTTCCACTGCGGTGTTGATCCCCTCGGACTTCGCCTCTTTTAAGAGCGCATTTGCAAATTCGGTCTGGCAGAGTGCCTCGCCGCCCGACAGGGTGATCCCTCCGCCGCTTCGGCGATAGTACGGAAGATCCTGCAAAACCTTTTGCATGACCTCGCCAACCGTTGTATCATAGCCGACGACTTTATTCTTCTTTTCGGTTTTAAGCTCCTGAATGCGGTAGCTCTGCGACTCGGGATTGCAACACCAGCGACAACGAAGGATACAGCCCTTCAAAAAGACAACCGTGCGAATAC
>JAFOGE010000034.1 GCA_017386965.1 Clostridia bacterium | reverse complement strand
GATTACCGTGCGGAGCAGGTGGAGGCGACACACCCTGTTGACGGCAGACTTTCGGATTCTCTTTGCGGCACGCTGGATCTGCTTACGGTTGGAAGCACCGAGCTCTCCTCGGTTAAAAAATCGGGAGATTTTATCAAGCGTTATCGGGATGAGCTTTTGAATCACCTTCTGGAGGAGGGATATTCCCGCTATACGGGGGATATGGATGCCATTCGGGAAGCAGAGCTGGCATATCCCAATATGACCCTTTCCGTGCTGATTCCCGCCGAGGATCTGGAGACCCTTGCCACGCGCCATTTCGGCTTGCAGAGCATCTCGCACGGCAACGGTGAGCTGTTTACGTATTTGGAAAAGATCAATTGCTACACCTTTTCTATGAAATCATGGGAAAGAAGCGTTCGCGTAATTCCCGAAAGCATTGAGGAAACCTATCACACCTATCGGATGGTGTTCTGCTTGGAGGAGAGCGGTAGCCGTTCCGAGAGCTATCAGGCAATTTTCGTCAAGCGAAGCGACGGAAGTGCCTATCTGAGAGCATTGGATAAACTGTAAAAGCATATATAAAAAACGAATGGAGTCAAATGCAAAGGCACTTGACTCCATTCGTTTTATTTTGCTTGGGTTGATCAGCGAAGCTTCATTTCTTCTTCCTTGGCTTCCATGTCGGCAACCAGTGCGAACTGGCAACGGCAACGGTCCAGATTGTGACGGGGGCGGGAGGTGCGGAAATAAACGTCGCCCTCCAGATAGTCGGTGAGGAAGCGCAAGCCGCACTCCAGGGTCATCATCCGCGCGCCAATGGGCATCAGATCGATCTCGGTGTCGGTGAGGCGTCCTTCGGCACCCTTCAAAAAGCCCTCGGCGTAAGCGCGGTAGAGCTCCAGATCAAGGGAGACCTTGGAAAGGTCGGTTTCATCCTCTGCGGCGGTGTTTGCGCCAAAGCGGATGGAATCCCCAAAATCGTTGACCGAATATCCCGGCATAACGGTGTCCAGATCAATGACGCATACGGGAAGCTGGGTGTCGGCGTCAAAGAGAATGTTGTTGAGCTTGGTATCGTTGTGGGTGACGCGCAGGGGCAGGGAACCGTTGGCGCGTGCATTTTCCAGCACCTTAACGAACTCGGCGCGCTCCATGGCAAATTTGATCTCTTCCTGTACCTCTGCTGCTCTGCCGCAGATATCCTTTTCAACGGCGCGCATCAGATTTTCATAGCGCACGGGGGTATTGTGGAAATTCTTGATGGCTTCGTGAAGCACCGACGCGTCAAAATCCGCCAGCTGTCCCTGGAATTTTCCAAACGCCTCGGCACAGTCGGTGAATTCCTTTTTGCAGGAGACCTTTTCCTTGGCAACCGTGTGCTCGCAGAAATCGTACATTCTCCAAAAAGAGCCAATGCTGTCCTTGTAAAAGCTGTCGCCGCCGTCGGTTTTCACCACCGAGAGGGTGCAACGCTCGGTGTCCGATCCCTCTGCCTCGCCCTTCTTGCGGATGTGCTCGGTAACCGAGAGGATGTTTTCCATGATCTCGTCGGGGCGGGTGAAGATCATGTGGTTGATTCTTTGCAGGATGTAGCGTCTGCCGCTCGCGGAGATTGCCAGGAAGGTATCGTTGATGTGGCCGTTTCCATAGGGCTCACAGGAGG
>JAFOGE010000033.1 GCA_017386965.1 Clostridia bacterium | reverse complement strand
TCGGGCGTGTAGCCGCGACGGCGGAGACCGCAAAGCGTGGGCAGACGGGGATCGTCCCAACCGTCCACGTAGCCTTCCTCGACCAATTGACGGAGATAACGCTTGGACATCACGGTGTAGGTGATGTTCATGCGTCCGAATTCCCACTGGTGAGGCTTCTGCGCAAAGCCGATCTTATCGACTACCCAATCGTAGAGCGGTCTGTGGTTACGGAATTCGCTCGAGCAAAGCGAATGCGTGATTCCTTCCAAAGCGTCCTGAATGGGGTGCGCAAAGTCATACATCGGATAGACGCACCATTCGTCGCCCTGACGGTGATGGTGAATGTGCTTGATGCGGTAAATGACGGGATCGCGGAGATAGGGATTGTCGGAGGACGGGTCGATCTTGGCACGAAGCGTTCTTGCACCGTCTTCAAACTCGCCGTTTTTCATTCTCTCAAAGAGATCCAGATTTTCTTCCACAGAGCGGTTGCGGTAGGGAGATTCCTTGGAGGCCACCGAGCGGTCGGTTCCCTTATAATCGGTCAGATCATCCTTGGAGAGATCGCAAACGTAAGCGTCGCCCTGCTTGATGAGCTGAACGGCAAACTCGTAGCATTTTCCGAAATAATCCGAGCCATAGAATACACCGCCGGTGGGAGCTGCACCCAGCCACTCCAGATCCTCGCGGATCGAGCGGACGAACTCATCCGACTCCTTTGCAGGGTTGGTGTCGTCATAGCGGAGGTTAAACAGACCGTTGTATTTGTTTGCCACGTCGGTGTTGACGCAGATCGCCTTGACCGAGCCGATGTGCAGGTATCCGTTGGGCTCGGGAGGGAAGCGGGTGTGGATCTTTAATTCCGGATTACGGGAGAGATCCTCGTCAATGATATCGTGAATAAAATTTCTTTCAATTTCTGCCATTTGCTTATTCCAAAACCTTTCTCAAAGTCAGTTCAGCTTTTCAATCATGCAGGTAATGCGGGAAACCGTGGTCTGCTTTCCAAGGATCTGCATGACGGTATAGAGGTCAGGGGCGTTCATCTTGCCGGTGACTGCCACGCGCAGGAACATGCTTACGTCTGCGATGCTTCCGCGGAAGGCGGAGGGGTCGGCCTTATAAGCCTTCATATCGTCGGCATAGCCAATCTCACGTGCTACGGCCTTGACCTTATCGAACCAGGTGTTCATATCGTCTGCCGGATCGTAGGTCGCAAGGAATTTTTCAAGGGAAGTGCGAATGTCTGCCTTGTCAAATTGCTCCGGATAGGGATCGACCTGCACGCAATCGAAGAAGAATCCCATGTAGGGCTTGGCATCTGCCCAGGTAGCAAGATCCTTTCTCGGCTTTTTGCCGCCACGGCCGATTGCAAAGATTGCCTTGGTGAACGCGGGATCCTTTGCAAGCTGCTCGCCAAAGGCGGGATCGTATTCCTTTGCCCATGCGGTGACGAGAGTCGTGACCTCCTCGGCGCTCATGCGCGAGATGACGTTCTTGCTGACGTCGTTGAGCTTGTCAAAATCGAACAGGCATCCCGAGTTGCTCATCTTCTTGATGTTGAAGGGGAAGTCGGTATAGGGCTTTTCGGGATTCTGCATATGCCACTCCTCGTAGTTGGAGTTGAGCAGCGTCATAATGTATTCGCATACGCAAGCAGGGGCGTATCCCATACGGCTGTAATCATCCATGTTCGCGCCCATATCACGCTTGGAGAGCTTCTTCTTGTTTCCGTTCTCGTCCAGGCGCATGATCTGCGCGATGTGCAT
>JAFOGE010000032.1 GCA_017386965.1 Clostridia bacterium | reverse complement strand
CCGCTCAGGATGAAAGACTGAGGGGCGTGGGGTGTTTGTGGTGTCACCACTTTTCGCCAACCCCCCGTAGGGCGAGGCTTCGAAGAAGTCCACGAGCGATCGGGGCACAAACCGGAGTCTCGAAAGCACGAACGGCGAGCGAAAACTCCCCTTCACGGCATAGAAAAAGGAAGTGCTATGTGCGCACTTCCTTTCGAGGGTACATATATCCTTTTTGGGGAGTTTTTGGGGGGCGTGGGGGACTTTTTTTAAAAAGTCCCCCACAAAAAACCGCGTCCCCAACAAAAAACGTCCTTTCTTCGCGTCTTTGCGGCAGAGCAGGTTAGTTCGCAAAGAGGGGGGTGGAGAGGTAGCGCTCGCCCGTGTCGGGGAGCAGGGCAACGACGGTCACGCCCGCGTTCTCCGGACGGCTTGTGATCACGGTGGCCGCGTGGAGCGCGGCGCCTGAGGAGATGCCGACGAGCAGGCCCTCGCTTTTGGCGAGGCGGCGGGCGGCGAGATAGGCCTCCTCCTCGGTAACGGGGAAGATCTCGTCGCAGACCGATCGATCAAAATTCTCGGGAACAAAGTTCGCGCCGATGCCTTGCAGACCGTGGGGGGCGCTCGCACCGCCCGAGAGGACGGGGGAGGCCTTTGGCTCGACGGCGACCACCCGTGTTTTCGGGTTGGCCGTTTTGAGATAGCGTCCAACGCCCGAGAGCGTTCCTCCCGTACCCACACCGGCCACGAAGATCAGCGGCTCGTCTTTGCCGCAATCCCGAAGAATTTCAGGCCCCGTAGTGCAAAAATGCGCTTCGGGGTTTGCGGGATTGTCGAATTGTGATGGAATCCAGGCGTTCGGGATCTCCTTTGCAAGTGCGTTGGCTTTTTCGATCGCACCCTGCATTCCGTCCTTGCCGGGGGTGAGAAGGATCTCGGCTCCGTAGGCGGCGAGCAGACGGCGTCGCTCCTCGCTCATGGTGTCGGGCATGGTCAGGATCAGACGGTATCCGCG
Source organism: Clostridia bacterium (assembly GCA_017386965.1). Taxonomy (GTDB): domain Bacteria; phylum Bacillota; class Clostridia; order Oscillospirales; family CAG-272; genus UMGS1865. Next base: position 2,535 of record JAFOGE010000032.1, on the reverse strand, counting down.
TGCAGAGGCGAGGGCGGCAAGACCGATTCCCGTATTTCCGCTGGTGGGCTCGATCAGAACCGATTCCGGCTGCAGGATCCCCTCCTTTTCAGCCTGCGCAAGCATAAAAAGGGCGGCGCGGTCCTTGGCGCTCCCCGTGGGGTTGAAGGACTCCAGCTTGCAGAGCAGACGAGCCCCCGGGCAGTAGCGGCGATTGTAACGCTCGGCCAGGAGAAGGGGAGTGTTTCCGATAAGATCCTCAATGCGGTGATAAAGCATGGCTGACTCCTTTCTGCAGGGAAAGCGTGTGTCCTTTGTGAATTACGCTTATTATAGCACCTTTTTGGATGGCTGTCAAGCAAAAAGCCCCGTTGCAATGACCGTTGCCGGGGAAAAGAAGGTGGGGAAGCGCTCCCTGAGTCGAAGCGTTTCCCCACGATCTATTTTGCATCACTTGCTGATGGCGTTGAGTTTCTTTGTAAACTGGCTCTTCTTGTGAGCAGCGGCATTCTTATGGATGATTCCGTAAGCGGCTGCCTGGTCAACCTTCTTTACAGCGGCCTTGTAAGCTGCCTGAGCGGCTGCCATATCACCGGAAGCAAGAGCGGCGTCATACTTCTTGATTTCGGTCTTCATCGCGGTGCGGTGCATCTTGTTCTGCATCGTCTTTGTGTCGATGACCTTAACTCTTTTCTTTGCGGATTTGATGTTCGGCATTCTGTTCACCTCCCTATTGAATTTCGATGTCAGCGAAAAACGGCGCCTGAGAGGGTGCGCACATATTTTCATCCATACTCGTATAATATATCACAAACCGATCCAAATTGCAAGAGCTTTTTGAAAAAAAGTGAAAAAAATTTTCGTTTTTCCAAAAAAGCCTTCTCCTTTTGGAATTTTGCTCTCCTGCAATTTGCATTTTTTCTTGACAAGAGGGCGCTTCTTTGCTATAATAAAGGAACAGAATTCCGCTTCGCCAGGGTGCGCAGACGGTCTTCAACTTTTCGAAATAAGGAGAACGATCCATGAAAATGACTGTCATCAAGAGAGCGTGCTTGCTGCTGGCCCTTCTTCTGGGACTCCAGGCCTTTGCCGTTGCCTGCCAGCCTGCAGACGAGCCTGCACAGACCGATCCCGTGACCGATCCCGTGACCGATCCTGCAACCGACCCCTCGACGGAGTCCGATACCGAGCCCGAAACCGAGCCCGAGCCCGAGGGAGATATTCCGTTGACCATCTACGAGAACGACGCCTTCCGGTATTGCATCGTTTATCCGGACAACGCAAGCGCCGATCTGACGACCAAGATCTCTGCCGTCCAGACCTCTTTGCGCGGCAAGACCAAGAAGGAGATCGAGACCGTAAAGCTGAGCAAGCTGACCGACCAACACGATGACCTGCACCGCATCTACGTGGGCGTTTCCCCGGCGTCCATCGGCGTCGAGGACTTCTCGGCCGATAGCGTGCGCATGGGCGACTACGTGATCGGACGCGTAGAAGAGGATCTTTACGTCTTTTCCTACGGTGAGATCCCCATGACAAAGGCCCTGGAAGCTCTGGCAAAGCAGATGGTCGGGGCCTACGCCGACAAGAAGATTGTGATCGACGAATACAGCTGCCTGGAGTATGACCGCACCTACGCGCTTGCCGCTTTTCCTGCCATTGAGCCGGATGCAAAGGCCGTGGTCGGCACGATGCGTCCCTCGGAGAACCTGAGTGCTACGCAGTATTACGTAACTGGGATTGGCGCAGCGGACGCGAACAACTACTTCTCCCGCATCGAGGAGGCAGGTCTGCAAAAGCAGGATTCCCATCGCATTGGCGACGCGCGCTTTGGTACCTACTACGAAAAGAACCGCTCCTACGTCTATTTCGTTTCCTACCACTCCTCGGTCCTGCGCATCACCTATCTGCAAAAGCGTGACGCCTACCTGCCCACCACAATGAAGGAGCCGAGCTTCACCAAGGTCTGCGACACGAAGGGATATCTCATCGGTGTGGCCGACAGCGGAGATCAGCACCGCTTCCAGAACGGTATGTCCATGGCCTATCTGCTCGCCGACGGAACCTTCCTCGTCTACGACGGCGGACAGAAGAATTACGATGCCGATAAGCTCTACCAGCTCCTCTCCTCCATCGCGCGCGAGAACGGTCTGAAAAAGGTGACCGTTTCGGCCTGGATCATTACGCATTCTCACGGCGACCACGTCGGCTTCTGGCCCGAGTTCCTTGCCGACTATGTCAAGACCTCCAAGGTGACGATCGAAAAGCTCTTCTTCAATCCCGTTACCGCAGATATGGGTGAGGAGGGCTACCGCACCGGTATGCGCTGGAATGACAATAACGTGATCGAGAAGCTCAAGGCCGCTTCCCCCACCACCAAGATCTATAACCTCTTCACCGGCCAGAAATTCTATCTGGCAGACGTTCTGGTGGAGGTCTTCTTCACCACGGCAGACCATCTGCCCTCCGCTCGCATTCTGGACACCAGCAGCACCAACGCCGCGTCTCTCGTGACGCGCCTGACCATTGACGGCAAGACGGTCCTGATGACGGGTG
>JAFOGE010000031.1 GCA_017386965.1 Clostridia bacterium | reverse complement strand
GCGGCATTCCTCAGATCGAGGTCACCTTTGACATCGACGCCAACGGCATCGTAAACGTGACTGCAAAGGATAAGGGCACGGGCAAGGAGCAGCACATCACCATTACCTCCTCCACCAACATGAGCCAGGAGGACATCGACCGCGCCGTAAAGGATGCGGAGAAGTTCGCCGAGGAGGATAAGAAGGCACGCGAGGCCGTTGATGTACGCAACAGAGCTGAGTCCGTGATCTTCCAGAGTGAAAAAACGCTGACCGATCTTGGCGACAAGGCAGATCCTGCAGATGCGCAGGAGGTCAAGGACGCCATTGAGAAGCTGAAGGAAACCCTTAAGGGCGGTGACGTAGAGGCGATCAAAGCAGACACCGAGGCTGTGGAAAAGTCTTTCTACAAGATCTCCGAGAAGCTCTACCAGCAGCAGGCTGCAAACGGCGGCGCAGGCGCAGGTGCGGACGGACAGGACGGAACCTACTACAACGCAAACTACGAGGACAACTCGAATAACTAATGCACGACCTACACGGGGATGCCGCAAAGCTTGATTTGCGGCATCCCCCGTGGGGCGTAGATACGCATCGTGCTCATCCATGGGCATTTGCTCAAAATGGGTGTGGATGAGTGCGATACCACAGAACCGAGGGGATTACAATGGCAGAAAAAAGAGATTACTATGAGGTCCTTGGTGTAGATAAGAACGCAGATGCGTCCACGATCAAAAAGGCCTTTTATAAGCTGGCAAAGCAGTACCATCCCGATACGCATCCGGGAGATAGCGATACCGAGGAAAAATTCAAAGAGGTGAATGAGGCCTACGAGGTTCTTTCGGACGCCGACAAGAAGGCAAAGTACGATCAGTTCGGTCACGCGGCCTTTGATCCCTCCATGGGCGGAGGCAACGGCGGCTTCGGCGGCTTAGGGGGCTTTGGCGGATTTTCGGATTTCGGAGATCTGGGTGATATTCTGGGAGGCATGTTCGGCGGCTTCGGAGGCGGACGTCAAAGACGGAACGGACCGGTTGCCGGCGAGGACATCGGCGCCACGGTCACGATCAGCTTCGAGGAGGCGGCCTTCGGCGTCAAAAAGGATATTTCCTACAATCGCGTTTGCCGTTGCTCCGAGTGTAAGGGAGCGGGCGGAAGCGGTGTGGAAACCTGCTCGGTCTGCCACGGATCGGGTCAGGTAAGTCGAGTGCAGCGCATGGGAGGAATGTCCTTCCAGTCCACTGCTCCCTGTGATGCTTGCCGCGGACAGGGAAAGATCATTAAAAATCCTTGCTCCAAGTGCCGTGGCAGCGGCATGTCGCGTGAGGCAAAGCGTTTGACGGTTTCGATTCCTGCCGGAATTGATAACGGAGAGCGCATTGCGCTTCGCGGTCAGGGAAATGACGGACGCAACGGAGGCCCTGCGGGAGATCTGATCATCACCGTGGCGGTGCGCAATCACAATTTCTTCATGCGCGAGGGCTATCACATCTTCTGTGAGATCCCGCTCACGGTTGCCGAAGCAACGCTGGGGGCTGAGATTGACGTTCCCACCCTGGAGGGGACCGTCAAATATACCATTCCCGAGGGGACGCAG
>JAFOGE010000002.1 GCA_017386965.1 Clostridia bacterium | reverse complement strand
TTCCTATCCCGAGGATCGGGAAAGACATACGGCATCAGAACGAAAGGAATCAGACCTGAAAGAATGAAAACACTGTTCAGTATTCAGCCTATGAGCTTTGGAACCTTGGCAAGAATGTGTCAGGGGGAATTATATCAGGGATCGTTGGGTGAGGTATCCGTCATGGGGATCTGCACGGACTCCCGTGAGGCAGGCCCGCAGGTTGCCTTTGCCGCCCTGCGAGGCGAGCGCGTGGACGGACATAACTATATCGCGCAGGCCTTGGAGAACGGATGCCGCTGCATTATTTGTGAGCATCGAAATGAGCAGATTGCTGCTTCACAGGCAACAGCCATTGTGGTTAAGGATACCGAGCTGGCACTCTCCAAGCTTGCCTATGCCTATCGCTTGCAGAACCTGCGGCGCGTACATACCGTTGCTGTCACGGGAAGCGTTGGAAAAACCACGACCAAGGATATGATCCACGCGGCCTTTTCGGTGGCAAAGCGCACCTATAAAACGCCGGGCAATCACAATAGCCTGATCGGAATGCCGCTTTCCGTTTTGGAAACACCGGTTGATAGTGAATGGACGGTTTTGGAAATGGGAATGAGCGGCTTTGGCGAGATCGAGCGGCTTTCCATTCTGGCAGAGCCGGATATTGCCGTGATTACGAATATCGGAAGCTCGCATCTGGAGATGCTTGGATCGCGTGAGAATATTTGCCGCGCCAAGCTGGAGATCCTTTGCGGACTGCGCGAGGGCGGCTATCTGATCCTGAACGGCGATGAGCCTCTTTTGCGAAAGATCGGCGGCAAAAGTTACCATACCGTTTATGTATCTCTCGCAGACGAGAAAGCGGACTTTTTTGCAAACAATATCAGGGTGGAGCAGGATTGCACGCGCTTTGACGCCGTTTGTCAAGGACGCAAGATGCGCGATCTTTGCATCCGTGTTCTCGGAAGGCATCACGTTTACGCCGCTCTTTACACGCTTGCAGCGGCAACCGTCATCGGGATGAGCGAGGCACAGATCCGCGAGGGACTTCTTCGGTTTGCTCCCGAGGGAATGCGCCAACGTGTTTGCCAGATGAGTGGCATCACCGTCATTGAGGATTGCTACAACGCATCTCCCGAATCCATGATCGCCGCGATCGACGTGCTTGACGCATATAGCCGCCAGAGCGAGCGCAGAAGTGTTGCGGTCCTGGGGGATATGCTGGAGCTGGGGCAGGAGAGCCCGGCGCTTCACCGCTCCGTGGGAGCGCATCTGGCCGCGCGTGGAATCGACCTGCTCTTTACCGTAGGATCGAACGCAAATCAGATTGCGATCGGAGCAAGGCAGAAGGGGATGAGCTCCTCCCATATGCATCGGAATATGGACGTTCAGGATTTGGAGAAAACGGCGGATCTGCTTGTGCAGAATCTTCGCCGAGGCGATATCGTCCTCTTTAAGGCGAGCCGTTCCGTCGGTGCGGAGCGCATCGTCGAGCTTCTTCGGGAGCGGATGGCAGGACGCGACTTCGCAGGATAATCCCTTGCAGGGATCTGAAAAATTGTTAGAAAGGAGATCGAAGGCATGCGTGCGTTTACCATTGGCTTTGCCGCGATTGCAATTGCAGTGTTCGGCTTAACGGTTTTGGCAGAGCGGATCTTGATTCCCATCCTTCGGTCGAAGAAGGCCGGACAAAGAATTCTGGAGATCGGACCGCGTTGGCATAAATCCAAGGAGGGAACTCCCACCATGGGAGGTCTCGGCTTCATATTGGCATCCCTTTTGGTTCTTTCGGTGTTCTTCATCGTGCAGGCCGTCAAGGGAAGATCTGCGGAATATATTCCGCTCAGTCTTACGATTGTTTATGCCGTCATGAACGGTGCGATCGGCTTTGTGGATGATTATTACAAGCTGATCAAAAAGCAGAACGAGGGCCTGACCTGGAAGCAAAAGCTCTTTTTGCAGCTGGTTGCGGCCTCGGCTTACGTCTGCGTCATGTCCTATACGGGGAATTTTGAAACGGTGATCCGCATTCCCTTTACTGCTATTTCACTTGAACTCTCCTATGCCGCATATCCCGTTGCCGTTATCCTGCTTGCAGGTGTTGTCAATGGAGCGAATATTACCGACGGAATTGACGGACTGGCTTCCTCGATCACCTTTCTGATCGGCGGATTCTTTGCCGTTTGGGGCTTCTATCTTTTGGATATGCAGCTTTCGGTCCTCGCGGCGGTTCTCGTTGGACTTTCGCTCGGATTTCTCGTTTACAATTTCCATCCCGCAAAGGTCTTTATGGGGGACACCGGCTCGCTCTTCATCGGCGGACTTGTGATTGCCGGAGGCTTTCAGGTAGGGGATGTCGGTGTTGTACTTCTGATCTCGATGGTCTTTATCCTGGAGATGCTCTCCAGCCTGCTCCAAAGGCTCTACTTTAAGCTGACGCATGGAAAGCGCCTGTTCAAGATGGCGCCCGTGCATCATCATTTTGAAAAATGCGGTTGGACGGAAAACAAGATCGTTTTCGTTTTCTCTCTGACAGAGCTTCTCTTCTGCATTTTTGCTTGGCTTGCACTGTAAGCGGCGAGAGAGCAGGGAATATCACTGAATCGTTTTAGAAAGGGTTGATCGCATGAACCGTGAAGAAAGCGCCGTGTCCTTGCGGCAACCTGCAACCGAGAGCAAGAGGGAGGAGGGAACTCGAGCGCTCCCGACAAAGGGAAGCGTGGATATCGTTTTTCTCCTCATCACAACGGCTCTCGTGCTGTTCGGATGCGTTATGGTATATAGCGCTTCCTCGGTCTTTGCCGAGCAGCACCACGATGACACTACCTACTTTATCGCAAGACATTTGATTTTCCTTTTGATGGCGGTTGCCTTCACAGCTGTGGTCGTCCGCTTCTGCACCCCAACCTTCTGGCGGGATTTCAGCTACATTCTCTTTGGCGTTGCGATTCTGATGCTTCTCCTGGTTCTCGTGATCGGAAGTGATCTTGGAAGCGGAGCAAAGCGTTGGCTGGATCTGAAGGTCTTTACCATTCAGCCCTCCGAGGTGGCAAAGCTGGCGTTGGTTCTTGCCATGGCGCGGTTTATGACCGACCACCAAAAGCAGGTGCTTTCGGAGCATCGCTTTGGCGGAAGCTTCAAGTACGGTGTTCTGTTCCCCGGAATGATGATCGGACTGATCGGCGTTCTGATCGCTGCCGAGCGTCACATTTCGGGATTGATGATCATTGGTATCATTGGAATTTCCATGATGTTCCTGGGCGGTACCCGGCTGCGCTGGATCTTTGCTATCGCGGGCGCCGTGATCGGCGCGGGATGCCTTTTGGTTCTCGTTTCGGAATACGCGCAGGCGCGCGTGGAAACCTGGCTCTTTATCGAGCAGGCCGATCCGCTCGGCGAGGCTTGGCAGACCCTGCAGGGACTGATGGCCATCGGCTCCGGCGGCTTCTTCGGTGTGGGCCTTGGAAACAGCCGACAAAAATTCGGCTATGTGTCACAGCCCCAAAATGACTTTATTTTTACGATTGTGTGTGAGGAGCTTGGCTTCATCGGCGCAATGCTCGTCATCGGCCTCTTTATTGCCTTTGTGTGGCGAGGCTTCCGCATCGCGCGGAGCGCCCCCGACCGTTACAGCTCTCTCGTTGTTTACGGGCTTGTCTTCAAGGTTGCCCTGCAAACCATTTTCAATATTGCGGTGGTCACCAATTCCATGCCCAATACGGGTATTGCACTCCCATTCTTCAGCTACGGCGGAACCTCGCTGATGCTGCAAATCTTTGAGGTGGGAATCATTCTTTCCATCTCGCGTTACTGCTCACACGAAAAGATCTGACCGACCGCTCGGAAAAATTGCGAAAGGAGTTATGATAGCAGAATGAAAAGGATCAGAACACGATATTTTCACCTTACTCTGCGTGCCTCTCTTGGCTTCAGCGTTCTGTTTCTCGGATGGTTTCTTCTCTTTGGAAGAAGCCTTGCCGTATCCCATTTTGATTTGATGAGCTATTCCGTTTTTGCGGTGATTGTAGCAGCCGCCGGAAGCTTTTTGCTATTCTCCTTCGCTCCTTATTTTCGCGGAGATCAGCGCTGGTATGCGATCCCCGCACTGCTGACCGTTGTCTTTTTTGCAGGTGTCGTTCTGCTTTGGCAGACACCTATCCCCGAGGCGGTGCTTGGATGAGAGTATTGATGACTGGGGGCGGTACGGCAGGACACATCAATCCCGCGCTTGCCATTGCAGAGATCATCCGCAGCAAGGATCCGAATGCGAAGATCGAATTCGTCGGCATCCGAAAAGGAAAGGAAACTGACCTGGTTCCGCGGGAAGGGTATCCGCTGCATTTCGTTCATTCCATGGGCATCAAGCGATCCTTGAGCCCGTCCAACGTAAAGGCGCTCTGGATGGCACTGACCTCGCCATATGCGAAGGAAACGGTGTCGATCCTCCGAGCCTTCCGTCCCGATCTCGTGATCGGTACGGGCGGATACGCCTGCTGGCCCATCATGGCGGCGGCTGTTCGAATGGGAATTCCCACGGCACTACACGAGTCCAATGCGCTTCCGGGGCTTGCGGTTCGCAGGCTGCAAAGGAAGGTGGACCGTGTCTGGGTGAATTTTGAAAGCACCAAGGAGCGCTTGCATCCCAAGGCAAGGACGGTACGGGTCGGCAATCCCTTGCGGCAGGATTTTGGAAGGCTTTCCAGGGAAGAGGCAAGAGCAAAGCTGGGAATTTCCACGGATCGGCTCTTTGTACTTTCCTTTGGAGGAAGTCTTGGAGCAGAGCCGGTCAATCGCGCGGTCCTGCAAATGATGCGTGATTTTTCCTCCAAGCATCCTTCCGTTTTGCATCTGCATGCCGCGGGAAAGCGGGATTACGAGGCTTCTCTTTCCGCGTATCGGGAAATGGGACTGGAGGGAAATCCCTCCTGTCAGCTGGTGGACTATATTTACGATATGCCCGTACAGATGGCCGCGGCGGATCTGATCATTGCCCGTGCCGGAGCGATGACACTTTCCGAGCTTGCAGGTATGAATAAGGCATCGATCCTGATCCCGTCCCCCACGGTGGCGGACAATCACCAATATATCAATGCGAAGACGCTTGCCGATGCCGGTGCGGCCTCTCTGGTGGAGGAATCCACGCTTCCCGAGGGACGCTTGACCGAGGAGGCAAAACGCTTGCTTTCCTCCTTGGATTCCATGCGGGAGATGGGGGGAAGGATCAGCGTCTTTGCAGATCTGGATCCCGCAGAGCTTATTTGGAGAGAGATCTGCGAGCTGACGCAAAAGAACAAGATGAAAAAATAACACGAGGTATAGCATCCATGAAGACGAGTAAAGAGCATACGGAGCAGGGTACTCCCATTCGGGTCGGACGGCAAAAGCGTCCTGCAGAGAGCAAGCTTCGCGTATTGCGAGGTGCGATGGTCGCCATCTGCGGCATGATCCTTGTGATGGGATTGCTTCTGACCATCCTTCCTCTGTTCCGCATCAGCGGGATCATTATAGAAGGGAATTCCTACTACTCTACGGAGGAGATCCTGGCATATGCGGGGATTGCCGAGGGCGATGAATGGCTTGCCATCGACGGACAGAAGATCGCCGATGCGATTCGCTCAAAGGGGCAGTACATCAACCGTGTGACCGTGAGTGGGGAGTTTCCCCTGGTCGTTCGAATCTCTATTGAGGAGAAGAACGTGATGTACACGGCGCATAACGGATCCTACTATGCGTTCGATGACACCTTTACCGTGCTTGCCAGCAGCAAGAATGAGAAGGATTTTTCCTCCTTCCTTTACGTAGAGCTGCCCGAGATCCGCGGGATCGAGGTGGGGTATGCCATCCTGTTTGAGCGCGCGGATATGGACATGGGCTACATTTCCGTTCTGCGAAACACCCTTTCCGAAAACGGACTGCTTGCACATACGACAAAGCTGGATTGCAGCAAAAAATACAACGTTTCTGCCGAGCTGGGCGGAACGCTTCGGCTGACGCTTGGAAAGGTCAGCGATCTTACCGCCAAGCTTACCTTGGCCGAGAAGATCCTTGAGGAGCGCAAGACAGAAGGCACTTGCTATATCAGCCTTGACGTTTCCGATATGCAAAAGTCCACCTATCGCATTATGAGCGAGGCGGATTTCCTGGCAAACGGCTAAAGCCAACAATGAATCGCTTCCAAAAGGCCTCCTTCCCGCTTCAGGGAAGAAGGCCTTTTTGTAGGATTCTCGGAAAAGCCTTTCGAAAGGCGCTTTCAAAATGGGGAATCCCAAAAAATGGAGAAAAAAAGTAAAAAAATCAAAAATAAATCAAAAATTATGAAAAAATATTGAAAAAACATCTTGCAAATTCTGCAAAAAAATAGTATTATATATATAGAATGCGTCTGAATAGGCCTGAAATGGGCATTGAGTCGTAAAAACTTATGATTTATAAATGTTCGGGAGGATAACAAACATGACATTTGAACATGATGATACCCTGGAATGCGGCGTGAATATTAAGGTTCTCGGCGTTGGCGGAGGCGGAAACAAT
>JAFOGE010000030.1 GCA_017386965.1 Clostridia bacterium | reverse complement strand
ATAGATTGTGCTTCTGCAATTGGAATTTCTCTAAAATCTTCTAACGGATAATCTTCTCTGATTGCTGAATTAACAATTCTTTCTACTTGTCTTATTTCTTCATCTGTCTCTCAAAAACGAGAATATGGCTTTTCTTTGTGTATGGGTTCTTGCCTCTATTCCGTTCGGGGCGCACCGCCTTTGTCTGCATGTTCTCCTGCACCGAAAGCCCCATATCCAAACAACGTGGTCCGCGTTGACGAGGATCCACCGCCGCTGCAGGAACGCACAAATCGCATCTGCAAGCGAGGAGATTTCTGCGGGGCTATTTACTTTTTGGAGGATCTATGCTATAATCATAACAACGACCCGAAAAGGAGAATTGCAATGTTTTTTGAAGCACAGGGAAAGAAAAAGGCCATTACCTTCAGCTATGACGACGGTGTAACGCAGGACATTCGTCTTGTCGAATTGCTCAACAAATACGGATTGAAGGGAACCTTCAATCTCAATGCAGAGCTTCTCTCAAAAAGAGGAATCCTCGTGCGCAGGGACGGACGTCGGATCAGTCATTACAAGATCCATCCCGAGGACGTTGCCTACGTCTATGAGGGACATGAGATCGCCGCGCACACTCTGACGCATCCGAATCTGACGCAGTGTGAGGATGGGGAAGTGATTCGCCAGGTGGAGGAGGACCGTCTTCGTCTGTCCGAGCTTGCGGGCTACGAGGTCCTTGGCATGGCCTATCCCTGCGGCGGTGTCAACCATGACGACCGTGTGGTCGATCTGATCAAAACGCACACGGGCATCCGATACAGTCGCACCATTATTGCAAACGAGAGCTTTGATCCGCAGGAGGATCTTTTCCGCTTTCAACCGACGGTTCACTCCTCCGGCTTTGATAAAATGATGGAGCTCGCGCGGGAGTTCTTGGAGATGAAGACCGAAACGCCAAAGATCTTCTACATCTGGGGGCATTCCTACGAGATGGATTATGCCGTGGACTGGGCAAGGCTTGAGGAATTCTTCCAGCTGATCAGCCACCGGGATGATATCTTCTACGGAACCAACCGGGAGATTCTTCTTTGAGAAGGGGAATTTCCTTGCGTTTTGCTCTTGCTATTTTTTGGATTCTATGATATACTGAAAGACAGAGAAACGGTGGACGTCGATCGCCGACGCCGCGCCCTTGGTTCTCTTAAAGGGAGCCAATGCTGTCGAAGAAAGGATGTGTTCCAATGAAGCTGATCCACTGTGCGGACCTGCACCTGGATTCCCCTATGGAATCCAATCTCCCACCCGAGAAGGCGCGGGAACGCAAAAACGAGATCCTCTCCACCTTTGCAAAGCTCGTTCGGGTTGCCGAGGACGGAGGCGTTGGAGGCATTCTGATCGCGGGCGATCTCTTTGACCGCGACCACGTGACCAAAAAGACCTCCGGATACGTCCTGGATCTGATCCGCTCGCATCCGTCGCTTCGTTTCTTCTACCTTGCGGGGAATCATGACAGCTCGAATTTCTTGCGCGAGGCGGAGGATCTCCCCGAAAACCTCTATACCTTCGACAACGCCTGGCGCTCCTACGCCTTCGGGGACGTGGTGATCACGGGAAGCGAGCATCCGGATGCGGATTCCCTTCGCTTGAAGGAGGGAGATCTGAACATCCTGCTCCTGCACGGGCAGGAGGGCTCTTCCGGGGACCGAAAGGAGAATCGCATTCCCTTTGCCAAGCTCAAAAACAAGCACATTGATTACATTGCCCTGGGGCATCTTCACGATTACCGCACCGCGCAGATCGATTCCCGTTGCACCGCCTGCTATAGCGGATGCCTGGAGGGACGCGGCTTTGACGAGTGCGGGGAGAAGGGCTACGTCCTTCTCGAGATCGCCAACGGCAAGCTGACGCACCGGTTCGTTCCGCTTGCGCGCCGCCGCCTGCACGCGATTTGTTGTGACGTGACGGACTTTTCCTCCCAGCTGGATCTGGAGGAGCGCGTGCTTCGATCCGTGGAGGGGATCCCCTCGGCGGATCTGGTCAAGGTCATCCTGCGCGGACAGTGCCCTGCGGAATCCCAAAAGGATCTGCCGCATTTGCAGCAGGTGCTTGCCGAGCGCTTCTATTTTGCCAAGCTGACGGACGAAACAAGGCTTTTGATCCGTCCCGAGGACTACCGCAACGACATCTCGCTCAAGGGCGAGTTCGTGCGCCGCGTCCTGGCATCCAATCTGAATGAAACCGAGAAAGAACGCATCATCGCCTGCGGATTCCGCGCGTTGAGCGGAGAGGAGATCGGAATATGAAACTGTTACGTCTGCATATCGAAAACTTTGGAACGCTCGCGGATTACGATCTGGAGCTTCGGGAGGGCTTGAATCTGCTCTATCAGCCCAACGGCTGGGGAAAAAGCACGCTCGCCGTCTTCATCAAGGCAATGTTCTACGGGCTTCCCACCAGCTCCAAGCGTTCTCTGGATGAGAACGAACGAAAGAAATATACCCCTTGGCAGGGCGGTGTCTATGGCGGAAGCATGGAGTTCGTCTGCGAGAAGGGTGCCTTCCGCGTCGAGCGCTTCTTTGCGGCCAAGGAGAGCGGCGACACCTTCGCGCTCTTCGATCTTTCCACCAATCTGCCCTCCAACGCCTTTTCCGCCTCGCTTGGCGAGGAGCTGTTCGGCATTGACGCGGACGGCTTTGAGCGGACCACCTATCTTTCCCAGCGTGATATCGGCTCGGCCGGAGGGAACAACAGTATTTCCGCAAAGCTCGGAAATCTGCTCGATGATGTGGATGACATCGGAAGCTTTGACGAGGCGCTCTCCGCGCTGGAAAAGCGCAGACGGTTTTACGTGATGACGGGAAACCGAGGCGCGATCGCAGATGCCGAGCAGGAGAAGCTTGGCAAAACGCAGGAGCTGGAGCGTCTTACGCGCGTGCGTGAGGCGATGCTGGCGCAGGAGGAGGAGCAGAAGGCCTGCGCGGAGGAGATCGCGGCACGTCGGAAGCTTCTGGACGCAACGCAGGAAAAGCTGCGCGAGGCCGCCACGATGCGGGAGCGCGCGGCACTGATCGAGCATAAGAACCGCATGATGGAGGAGCTTGCTTCTCTGACCCAGCAGAAAAAGACCATCAAGGAGGCCTTTGGCGGACTCATCCCGACGGCCAGCGAATACGCGGAGGCCAACCGTGTCTATGAGGAGCTGAAGGAAACCCGCGCACACTGGAATGCCATTCCCACGGTATCCCCCGATGCAGAGGCTCTCTCCACGCTTCGTCGGAAATATCCGCACGGCGTTCCCGCGCAGGAGAAGATTGAGAAGCTCTCGGCGGCCAACGCGCAGATGCGTGCCCTCCGCGAGCGCATCGCGGTCCTGCGGAGCGCACAGACGTCGGATCCCTCGGATCACCGATTCGCCAAGGGGACGCCCGACCAGGCGCGCATTGAGGCGGGCTTTGCCGTTCTTGCCGATGCCAAAAAGCACCGGCAGAGCGCAGTTGCCCTGGAGGACAAGCTCCGTGCGATCCCCGCAAAGAAGCCGATCCTTCCCATTTCCATCGCGGCGCTGGCGCTTGGCATTCTCGGCCTGATCCTGGCCTTGGTTCCTGCCGTTGGCGGCGCACGGGCCGCGCTTGGCATCGTGGGAGGCCTGTTCGCCCTTCTGGGCGGCATCCTGCTCCCCGTAACGCTGCGGAGCGAGAGGAAGCGTGCGGAGAACATTGAAAAGACCAAGCGTGCGATCGCAAAGCATCGCACGGCAGAGCAAAACGCGATGCGGGAGATTGTGTCCTTCCTCGCGGAATACGAGATGCTCCCGAACGAGGATCCCGACCGGTCCTTGACCGAGCTGCATCTTCTGGCAACGCAATACCGTGCAACGCTGCAGCAGAGAGCGCGCATCGGCGCAGAGCTTTCCGAGGTGACCAAGCGTCACGGCATGATTTTGGAATTCTTGCAGGCCTCCTTCCCGAGTACTCCTCGCAAGGAGGATTATCAGGAGGAGCTGGATACGCTTTGGCAGGAGGCGACGCTTCTTTCCCGCCTGGAGGCGGACGAGCGCAAGCGCCTTTACGACCGTGCCTCTGCCGAGCAGAGGATCGCGGTGCTGCAGGATCAGCTAACGCCCTTCCTGCGCCGCTATGACCCGCAAGGAAAGCTGCGCGCGGGAGAGTGCCTCTCGGCGATCTCCGAGCAGATGTCCGAGCATCATCGCGTCAGCGCGGACGTGCAGAGAAGAGAGCGGCAGCTGCGTCAGTTCATTCAGGAAAAGAAGCTGGAGGGACAGACCGCTCCCATCACGGCGGACGAGCTGGACCGTCTGCGCGCCGAGGAAACACGCTTGCAGAAGGACATGGACGAGCTTCAGCAGAAGCAGGCCAACCTCAAGAGCGCGATCGACCGCCTGGCCATAGCTAGCTCTGTCTACCAAGGGAGAACCCGCAAGATCCTTAAGATCTCCGAGCTTGCTTGTAACAGAAGCGTCGCCGTTTTCAGTAT
>JAFOGE010000029.1 GCA_017386965.1 Clostridia bacterium | reverse complement strand
GTGGCAAGGTGCGTGCAGTTCTGGAGTGCGCCGGTATCTCCAACATTCGTGCAAAGTGCCTGCGTTCTGACAACCCCACCAACGTAGTTAAGGCTACCATGGCAGGTCTTGCAGAGCTGCGCACCGCAGAGGAAGTCGCTAAGATCCGCGACATCGCTGTGGACCAGGTCAAGGGCTGAGCAGGAGGTAAGAGAGCATGAAAAAAGTGACGCTTACGAAGAGCCTGATCGGCGCAAAGCCGAACCAGAAGGCAACTGCAAAGTCCCTGGGACTGAACCGTGTCGGTGACTCCATCGTCCATGCAGACGATGCAGTGCTTGCCGGCAAGGTGAGAGTGCTTGCACATCTCGTTACGGTTGAGACCGTAGAAAACGCATAAGGAGGTAACGCAGATGAAACTCCATGAATTGAGTCCTGCAGAAGGCTCCGCAAAGGCCGCATGGCGCAAGGGCAGAGGCCCCGGCTCCGGAAACGGCAAGACCGCAGGCAAGGGCCACAAGGGCCAGAACGCTCGCTCCGGCGGCGGTGTAAGACCCGGCTTTGAGGGCGGCCAGTTCCCGATTTACAGAACTCACCCCAAGAGAGGCTTCAAGAACTTCTTCGCCACCAACTACGCGATCGTTAACGTTGAGGATCTTAACCGCTTCGTTGACGGCACCGTTGTGGATCTGGAGGTCCTGATGGCTGCAAAGCTCGTCCGTAAGCCTATGGACGGCTTGAAGGTTCTGGGCAACGGTGAGCTCACCAAGAAACTTACAGTCAAGGCTGCCGTTTTCTCGGCAACTGCTAAGGAGAAGATTGAGGCAGCAGGCGGTAAGGTTGAGGAGGTATAACGATGCTTCAGACCTTTAAGAACGCATGGAAGACCCCCGAGCTTAAGAAAAAGCTCCTCTTCACCGCGCTGATCATCGTTTTGTACCGCATTGGTGCAAACCTTTACGTTCCTTACGTGAACATCAACAGCGTGCAGAACCTTGCTTCGCTGTATGAGGGAAGCATTTTCCAGTTTGTAAGCCTTTTGTCCGGTGATGCGTTCAGCAAGGCAACCCTGTTTGCTCTGTCTGTTTCGCCCTATATCACCGCATCGATCGTTATGCAGCTTCTGACCATCGCGATCCCCGCTCTGGAGAGAATCTCCAAGGACGGCGCCGAGGGTAAGAAGAAGATCACCAAATACACCCGTTGGGTCACCGTCGCTCTGGCGCTGGTTACCGCATACGGCTACGTGAAGCTTCTGGAGACCTACGGCATGCTGACGCTCAAGCCGGCTGACGGTGCACTCTACTATTTCGGCATCGCCGTTATGGTAGCTTGCTTCTGCGCAGGCGCTGCGATCATCATGTGGCTCGCAGAGCTGGTCAACGATCACGGTATTGGCAACGGTATCTCCATGATCCTGTTTGCAAACATCATCTCCCGTGCGGGCGTGATGACGCAGCAGCTGATCAGCATGGTGACCACCAATGGCTACAAAATGGGCGCTTGGGGCTACGTCCTGGGCGTTGCAGAGGTGATCCTCTCTCTGGCACTGACGGTTGCCGTCATCGGCCTGATCGTTTGGTTCACCAACTCCGAGAGAAGAATTCCGATCCAGTATGCAAAGAGAGTCGTTGGAAGAAAGATGTACGGCGGTCAGAGCAGCAACCTGCCTCTGAAGCTGAATATGTCCGGCGTTATGCCTGTCATTTTCGCAAGCTCGATCGTTTCGATCCCCGCAACCATCGCCGGCTTCTTCCCGGACAGCGGCTTTGCCAAGTGGGTAACCCAATGGTTTAGCTACACGTCGGTATTCTATATCGCACTGTTTATCGTACTCATCTTTGCTTTTGCTTACTTCTACATTATGATTTCCTTTAATCCCGTAGAGGTAGCAAACAACATCAGAAGCCAGGGTGGATCCGTTCCCGGCATTCGTCCCGGAAAGCCCACTTCTGATTATATCAAAAAGATTTTGAACCGCATTACTCTGCTCGGCGCGATCTTCCTGGTTGTGATTGCAGGCGTTCCGATGATCGTCAACGCGATCACCACGGCCTTCAATATCAGCTTCTCGAGTATCGCGTTTGGCGGAACCTCGTTGCTCATCATCGTAGGTGTAGCGCTTGAGGTCGTCCGCGACATCGAGGCACAGCTGGCAATGCGTAACTACAAAGGATTCCTTGATTGATTGCTCTGTGGAGGAACGTATGAATCTTATTTTAATGGGCGCTCCCGGTGCGGGTAAAGGAACCCAATCCGCGAAGATTTCAGAAAAATATAACATTCCCGCAATCGCAACCGGAGATATTCTCCGCGGTGCAATGAAGGCAGGCACCCAGCTTGGTAAGACTGCAAAGTCTTACGTTGAGGCAGGTCAGCTTGTTCCGGATGCCGTTGTGATTGGGATCATCAAGGAGTATCTTGCATCCGACGTTTGCAAAAACGGCTTTATTCTGGATGGCTTCCCCCGCTCCATTCCTCAGGCTGAGGCTTTGGACGCAATGGGAATTCACCTGGACGTCGTTCTGAGCATCGAGGTTGCAGATGAAAAAATCATCGAGCGCATGAGCGGACGCAGAGTTTGCTCCTGCGGAGCATCTTATCATGTGGTGTACAATCCGCCCAAGATCGAGGATGTTTGTGATAAATGCGGCGCAGCTCTTTACGTAAGAGCCGACGACGCAGCCGACACGGTCAAAAACCGCCTGGAAACCTTCCATGCGCAGACCGAGCCCTTGAAGGATTATTACGCCAAAAAGGGTCTGCTGGTCACCGTTGAGGGTCAGGAGGAGGTTGCCGACACCACTGCGTTGGTGTTCAAGGCACTCCAACCGTTTGAGGCATAAAAAGCATGATCCATTTGAAAAATTCAACGCAGATCGCGTTGATGAAGGACGCAGGACGTATTACGGGCGAGGCTTTGCTGGTAGCCCGTGATATGATCCGTCCGGGAATTTCCACCTACGAGATTGATCAGGCCATTCGCAGCTACATTGAAAAATGCGGTGCGAAGCCTGCCTTCCTCGGATACCAGGGATTTCCCGGAAGCGCCTGCATCAGCATCAACGACGAGGTGATTCACGGGATTCCGTCAAGGAATCGGATTTTGATGGACGGCGATATTGTCAAGATCGACACCGGCGCTACGTACCGTGGGTACGTTGGCGATTCCGCGAGGACCATTCCGGTTGGACAGGTCAGCGATGAGGCCAAGAAGCTGATTCAGGTAACACGGGATAGCTTTTGGGCAGGCATTGACGCTGTGCGCGTTGGGAATCGGCTCGGGGACGTTGGCTCGGCCATCGACACGGTGGTCCGCAAAAACGGATTCTCTACGGTCAGACAGTACGTTGGACACGGAATCGGTGAGGCAATGCACGAGGCTCCGGACGTTCCGAATTACGGAACTCCCGGAAGGGGTACCCGCCTTTGTGCGGGGATGACGCTCGCCATTGAGCCGATGGTCAACATTGGCACACACGAGGTCAAGGTCCTGCCGGATGGCTGGACGGTCAAGACCCTGGACGGCAGCCTTTCGGCACATTACGAGAACACGATCGCACTTACCAGCGACGGCGTTCTTGTCCTGACCGAAGTGGAAAAAGGCTTTTGAAATAACACAAACACCATTCAGTAAGGAGGGGATTACTCTGGCACAGAAAGATGATGTCATTGAGTTTGAAGGCACCGTCGTTGAGGCACTGCCCAACGCCTGCTTCAAGGTCAAGCTCCCGAACGGCCATCTGGTAACGGCTCATATTTCGGGTAAGCTTCGTATGAACTATATCAAGATTCTTCCCGGCGATCGCGTAACCATCGAGGTTTCGGTCTATGACCTGACCAAGGGACGGATTACCTGGAGAGCAAAGTAAGATAGCAGAATCCAAATACAGCAAGAAAGGTATGGTAGAGACAATGAAGGTGAAACCATCCGTTAAGAAGATCTGCGAAAAGTGCAAGATCATCAAGAGAAAAGGCAAAGTAATGGTCATCT
>JAFOGE010000243.1 GCA_017386965.1 Clostridia bacterium | reverse complement strand
TGACCGGCGTAACGATCAGATCGTTGCGCGCCCCGCTGGCCTTGTCCGAAACCATCAGCATGTTCGCACAGAAGGCAACCGTAACACAGGAAACGGCCCGAAGAGAGGAGATCAGCTGACCTCCGACCAATCCGTTTACCAGCTCCTCCGGAATGGAGAGCCACTCCGGAAAATGGGCCGTAAATGCATCCCGATAAACTTTCCCGAGGAAGGTTACGTAAAGCACCAGAAGGATCGCAGGGGTAATCAGGGCGGTAAAAAACGCTCCCTTGTCCTTAAAAAACATTCGGAAATTGCGCTTGACCAATGCACCTAAGGTCTTCATGCCTCCTCACCTCCTGTCAGCTTTTTTCCCGTGACTGCAAGAAAGACATCATCCATCTTTCCCTTGACGATCTCATAATCGCGGAAGATCTCGGGGTATTTTGCGATCAGTCCGGTAGCAGTCGCCGTATCGGGGACGGACACGCGATAGGCATCCGCAATTCTTTCGTACGGATGTCCCAGAAGCATGACCTCCTCCTCACTCGCCTCGTAAAGCGTGATATAATCCCCCGTGTATTGGTTCTTTAGCTGCAAGGGAGTTCCCTCCGCGGCGATCCTTCCACTGTCCAGAATCACCACGTAGTCGGCATCTGCAGCCTCCTCCATATAGTGCGTCGTCAGAAAGACGGTCATGTTTCGTTCCTTGCGAAGCTTAGAGATCGTATTCCAGAGCAGCCGCCTGGTCTGCGGATCCAGACCCGTTGTGGGTTCGTCCAGAATCAGGATGCGAGGACGGTGCAAGAGCGCACGCGCAATGTCGATCCTTCTTTTCTGTCCGCCGGAAAGCTTGGAGAGCGTCCGCTTGAGCAGATCGCCGATCTCAAGAAGATCACAGACCTCCCGAAGGCGGAGCTGAAATTCCTTTCCGCGAATTCCATAAAGGGCCGCGCGGCTTTCCAGATTCTCTTTTACCGTCAGGGCCTGGTCCAGCGCACTGCTTTGGAACACCACTCCGATCTCCCGCTTGGCGTCACCCGCTTCCTTGGATTCTTCCTCAGCTCCGATCCGCACACTTCCGCTATCCTGTTCCAAAAGTCCGCAAAGGATCGAGATGGTGGTGCTTTTGCCAGCGCCATTGACGCCAAGGAAGGCAAACAGCTCTCCTTCCCTTACGGAAAAGCTCAGGTCCTTTACTGCATGAATCTCCCCAAAAGATTTGTGAAGGTGGGAGATTTCAAGAATATTCCTCATACGGATTCTCCTTTTCTCATTCTTGCAATCAATGCTTGATAAACGTCACTCATCATTTGAGCGATCTCCTCCGAGGTCCATTGATACGAGGAGGTGGCGATCATTGTCGCAATTCCGTGAACAAAGACCCAGTTCTCCGTGTGCAGGCGACGCGCGGCTTCATCCGGAATGCCCGTTTGAAGGCGCACCAGGGAAACGGCCTTGTCAAATGCGAGATCGACCTCCCCGG
This sequence comes from Clostridia bacterium, assembly GCA_017386965.1. Classification (GTDB taxonomy): domain Bacteria; phylum Bacillota; class Clostridia; order Oscillospirales; family CAG-272; genus UMGS1865. Next base: position 4,881 of record JAFOGE010000243.1, on the reverse strand, counting down.
CATTCGGAATTTCCGTGCGGTCCGACATAAAAAGAAGCTTGAACAGCTCGCGCTCTCTGCGTGCAAAGTCGATGTAAGCCCCTCCGAGTGCTTTGTATTGCGGTGCATCTGCCCTGTCGATCGTCTTCTGCGAGAAAGACAAGAAAAGCTCTGCCGCCGCGGCATAGACTGCGCCCTTCAGTTCCGCCATACTGGAAAAAACCGTATAGACCGGCTTAGAAGAGGTCCCCAGGACCGCGCCGACATCCCTTGCCGTTACGGCGGAAATTCCCTTCTCGCGTGTCAGTGAAAGTGCGGCAGTAACGATCTCCTGCCTTGAAAACTTTTGTTTGGGTGGCATTTGTTCCCTCCTTTCTGTTACGCCTCATTTGTTGCGCAACATCTGTTGCTTTATTCTAACACGTTTTTAGCATCTTGTCAATAGATTTTCTAAAAAAACTTCAACCGTCTGCAAAAAAGCGAGGGCCAAACGCTTACTCGCGTTTGGCTCTCGTTGAATCCATCTTAAAGATCTTGATTTCGCATGCGGTTCAGACGGCACAAAACACCGTCCTCCTTGCCGAACTGCTCGTAGAGGGTACGGTATTCCCGATACAGAAGATCATAAACCGCCTTCGCGCTCGGATTTGGACGGTAAATCGCATGATCCTCCATGGCAAAGAAGCGAGCCGCCTCTCCGAGGTCCCGGAAAATACCGCCTGCAACCGCTCCCAGAATCGCACTTCCGCGCGCTCCCGCCTGCCCTGTTCCGCCAACGCGAACCTCGCGTCCCGTAACGTCGGCATAGATCTGCATCATCATGGGATCCTTTCGGGCGATCCCACCCGTCGCGCAGATCGATCGGACGGGGATTCCGTTTGCCTCAAAATCCTCTGCAATACGTCGGGCGCCGTAAGCCGTGGCCTCGATCAATGCGCGATAGATCTCCTCCGGTCGGGTTTGCACCGTCAGCCCGAGGATCATAGAGGAAAGTCCGTCATTCTTGAGCGAGCGATCCCCATTCAACCAATCCATAGCCAGAAGTCCGCTCTCACCGGGCTTCAGACGTTCGGCCTTCTCGCGCAGATAGGCATGAATGCCCATTCCCTGTTCCGATGCCTGCCGAACGTACTCTGCGGGAACTGCATTTTGAACGAACCAATCAAAGCTATCGCCAAGCCCGGCCTGTCCGGCCTCGTAGGTGTAAAGGCCGGGGAGGATAGCATCCTTCGCGGCTCCAAAGACGCAAGGAACGTCATGCCTCTCATTGGAATGAATAATATAGCATGCCGACGTGCCAATCACAGCAAGAAGCTCCCCCGCACGGGTGACGTTCAAGGCGGGGATCGCAGCCTGCGCATCAATCATCGCAAGGGCCAGAGGCGTCCCCTTAGCCAACCCGGAAAGAGTCTCCCCCTCCTCGCTCACCTGCAAGGTCACCTCCGTAAGAGAACGAACCTCTCGGCTGACCTTTGTGCCGACCAATCCACGCAGTCCCGCATCAACGGCGCAAAGATACTCCTCGGACGGATAATCACTCGATACGTACTGCGCCTTATAGCCGGCAATGTTCCGGCTGTGGAGATCCTTTCCCGTCAAAAGACGGACGATCCAATCCCCGGCCTCGGTAAAGCGATCGGCTGCCGCATAGACCGAAGGGGCCTCCTTCAAAATTTGCAGGATTTTCGGGAACATGGATTCCGAGGAAATCTTGCCGCCGATAAAGCGAAGCCAATCCTCTCCGCGCGCTTCGGCTACGCGATTCATTCGATCCGCATATTCTTGTGCACCATGATGCTTCCAAAGCAGTGCATAGGAAAGAGGCTCGTCCAGAAAAGCCTCGCGATCGCAAAGAGGCTTTCCGTCAGCGTCCACCGCGAGAAGCGTGCAGGCTGTAAAATCAATCCCGATCCCCGCAATTTCGCTCGCACTTGCGGAAGCCTTTTGCAAAACCCCTCTTACCGTTTCGCGCAGAGCAAACAGATAGTCGTTCGGATACTGAAGGGCAAATTGCGGCGGAAGCCTTTTTCCGCTTGGCAAAACACGATCCATCACTCCGTGGGGATAGGCAACAGTCGCTTCTGCAACCTCCACCCCGTCATCCAAACGCAAGAGGACTGCACGCGCCGAAAGCGTGCCGAAATCCACACCTAAGGTATATTGCTTCTTGGTCATTTTTGTTTCCCGCTTCCATCCAGATTTCTTGGATCCATTATATCACACTTCCAAGCCTCTGTCAAGAATACACTGCCTTAGGAAAGATCCTGACGCAAAAAGGCAAGAATCTTCTTTTCCTCTCGGGAAACCTTGACCTGTGTCAGCCCAAGGAGATCTGCGGTCTGCTGCTGGGTATGGTCGCGGTAGTAGCGAAGCAAAACGATCCGCCTCCAAAGAAGCGGCATCCGTCCGATCGATTGCGCCAAGGCGACGCGGTCACAGATGCGCTCGCTTTCGCGTTCACTTTCCTCGTCGGCAAGGACGCCCTCATAGGTTACGCTGTCCTCACCGTAAACGAAATCCGATAAGGAAGCCACAGGCGAGATGGCATCCAAGGAAATCACCGCCTCCTCGACCGCAATTCCGCAACGCTCTGCCAGCTCTGCAACACCTGCCTCACGCCCCTCCTCTGTTCGGATGCGATTTTGCTCACAAAGAAGGGATACCCCCTGCCGCCGATAGATCCGACTGACCTTGATCGGACCGTCATCACGCAAATGTCGGCGGATCTCTCCAACGATGAGCGGAACGGCATAGGTAGAAAAGGCGGTTCCGCGATCCAAGGAAAAGGAGCGAATGGCCTTGATCATTCCGATCGTTCCGATCTGCACCAGATCCTCAAGCTCAGTGCCGCGATCCAGGAATCGGCGTGCCACCTTGCGGACAAGCCCCATATTTTCCTCGACCAATTTTGCTTCGGCCTCGGGATCCCCCTCGCGCACACGCAAAAGCAGCTCCGAATTTTTTTCATAGATGGACGTTTGATCCATGGAATTCACCTCATGCAAGATTCGGTAAGCCGAAGGGCTTACTTATGTAGGCGCTTAAGAAGTGTAACGGTCGTACCTCTTCCCTCCCGACTGCTGACGCGAAGCTCGTCGCAAAAGCTCTCCATAACGGTAAAGCCCATGCCACTCCGTTCTCCCTCGGAATCGGTCGTGAAAAGGGGCTCACGCGCCTGCTTGACGTCGGCGATCCCGCAACCGCGGTCACGGATCTCAATGCAGACCAATCGTCCCTCACAGAGCTTGACGGTAATGCGAATCTCACCGACCGTGTCCCGATAGGCGTGAACGATGCAGTTGGTCACCGCCTCGGAAACCGCACATTTAATATCGGCCAGCTCCAGGGCCGTGGGGTTGAGCTGGGCGCAAAAAAGAGCCACCCCCGCACGCGCAACCCCTTCGTTGACGGAAAGCGAAGGGAGCCTCCACTCCATCTCATTTTCAATCGCGGCTGTAAAATCCACTCGATTCTTCACAGATATCATCCTTCCTTTCTTTAGCCTTCTATTTTGTTTTTTGTCCGCAGAACGGATATCATACGTTCCATTCCCGCAAGCTTCATGATACGAACCACCGCAGGGCTCGGATCCAGAACAGCAAACGTGCCGCAGTACTGCTTGACCAGGGCAAAGCGCCCCATGATCAGTCCAAGTCCGGAGCTATCCATAAAATCCACAGAGGAGAGCTCCAGAAGAACTCGCTCCGGTCGCTCCGCAAGGATACGGTCGTCAATGCTTTTGCGAACCATGGCCGCGCTATGATGATCGATCTCGCCGGAAACATGAATCAAGAGGGTTTCATTCTTTTTCTCATAGGTCACAAGACCTCCGTTTTTGATCATACTCTATCTTTCCTTTCCTTTTTTATTCCCATTTTAACATAGCCGCCGGCATGAAAGTTGTCATACTTTGGAGTAAAAAAATATTTTTTTCGCAAGTCTTGATTTTTGGGAGGAGATGTGCTATACTATATTATGAGGATTTTCCTCGCAAATACATAAGATTGGAGAACAGTCCCATGGCAAACAATAGCCTTACCAAGACCTACGAGGATCTGCCCAAGATCGTAAAGATCATTCTGCAGCTCATTTTGGGTGCAATCGTTGGCGGCATTTACAGAATCATCCGCTACACCGAAACCAAAAACACCACTACCCTGGTAGTAGGCGTTCTGGCAATCATCCCTCCCATCAGCTTTATTTTCTGGGTCCTCGACCTGGTCACCGAGATCACCGGTAACAGAATTTCGGTTCTGGCTGACTGATTCCCAAAAAGAAACACGAGAAGGAAGCTTTGTATTCCTTCTCGTTTCTTTATAAGAATGCATTTTTTGGCGGGGAGATCCCAAAAAAGACTTGACAATGCCCGATTTATTCGGTATAATAAGAGAGCCGCAGATATGCGGGCCATTAGCTCAGTTGGTCAGAGCCACCGGCTCATAACCGGTCGGTCCAAGGTTCGAGCCCTTGATGGCCCACCAAAACATAAGGAGATACCCATCGGGTATCTCCTTATGTTTTGATCGGTCATTTCAACGAGAACCTTCGCGAATGGCCTGCCATTCGCCACGATTTGCGCAACTCCGCAGAAGGAAATCCGATGGAAGGCGCAAATACGGGTTCAGAGCCCTTGATGGTGCTTCCCCTCCCCTTGATCTGCAAAAGAAACGCGCCTCGGATACAGTCGATATCCGAGGCGCACTGCTTTAATTGTAAGGATTATAGGTTTCGGGATTATCCAAAATATCCTTCATCAGGTTGAATACGTCGATATTCTTGATGGTGAAGGGAGAGCCGTAATAACTGAATTTCGCATAATCCGGAGTAGTGATGCCATAGGTGAAGAGTCCGACCTTGGCTCTCGTGTGGTTCGTTGAGCTCCAGTCGTAGTAGACCGTTTTC
>JAFOGE010000242.1 GCA_017386965.1 Clostridia bacterium | reverse complement strand
GCTTGAAGACATCCTCGCCGCCGCTGAGAATATAGGTGTTCTCGTTGCGCGCATAGCGGAAATTATCCGTGTAGAAATTGCCCTCGGCATCCAGCACCTCGGCGTGATGCAGAACGATGCGATCGCCCTTCTTTCCCTTGACACGAACCTCCACGTAGCCCGTCATATTCTGTCCGAAGTCCAGAACCAGCTCTCCCTTGGGGGTGCGGAAGACCTCGATGGGGGCCAGGCGCTCGTGCTCGGTGATCCATTCGCCGTCCTGCGGAACGAGCTTGCTCTTGACCGTTGGGTCGATCACGGCCTTTCCAATGTATTCAATCGGAGCAGTCTTATCCACGGTTTCGCCGTGGTAGATCTCGGCGAAGGTGACCTCGTTGGTATAGACGTCCCAGGTGTCGTCCGTGACGATCTGTTCCTCGGTTCCGTCCGTATAGCGAATGCGCAGCCACGCAATGGCGGCGGTGCGCTCGGCAAAGGCGTGATTGGTGTTGACGTGTCCGATGTAGCCAACGGCCCATCCCTGTCCTACACCGATCTCAAGGCGGTTCTCCTTGCGAAGAAGCGAGGTGATGTCATAGGTCTGGTAAAGCACGCGCGTTTTGTAGGAGGTCCAGCCGGGGGCCAGTACGCCCTTGCCCACGCGCTCGCCGTTGAGAAAGAGCGCATAGTTTCCCATGGAGGTTGCGCAGAGCGTAGCCTTCTTGATCGCCTTTTTGCAGGTCAGATCGCAACGGAAGGTGGTTGCCGCAACGCCCATATCGCGCGGAGCGGTGATCCATTTTGCATTTGTTTTCATGCGTTCGTCCTTGGCTTTCCGAAGGGGAAAAGCCGTCCTTTCTGTCATTTTGATGATGCCCTTGCCAAGCGGCAGAATCGCAGATCTGCCCTTTGCTTCTCTTTTTTCGGCCTTTTTGCAAAAAGCTCTTGAAACTATTATACCATATGTGATATAATAAATCAACCTTCATATTTACTGAAAGCAGGGGGTATTTTTAAGATGGAAAGTGCAAAGCCGCCGATTTGGGTCCGCGTTCTGCCAAAGCTGAAGCAAGACAAATTCTATATGGAGATCCACCGACGGCAAAAGGCGGTCGTTATGCACGACCACGCCTTCCTGGAGCTGACCTACATCCTGGAGGGCGAGGCGGAGCATACGCTGGACGGACGCACCTCCCATCTCTACAAGGGGGACTACCTCATTGTGGACTACGGAAGCCGCCACTCCTATTCCGCCGTGAGCGCAGAGGGTTATGACAATCTGGATTGCCTTTTCCTCCCGGAGCTTCTTGATCCCGTCCTCAAGGGGACGGAGAGTCTGCGCGCACTGCTGGAGCATTATCTCCTGCACTTCAATTTTCAGGCGCTCCTGCAAAATCCCGCGCACATGGTCTTTCATGACGATACGGGACGCATTCTCGAGCTGCTGGAGCGCATCCGGACGGAATCCGAAGAGCGCAAGGCAGGCTACACCGAGATCATTCGCTGCTATCTGATTGAAATCCTGCTTCTGACCATGCGCAAGACGGACAACGTACAGGTCGCCTCCACGGGGCAAAGCATCAGCGCCTATCTCTCGGCCTGCGTTGCGGAGCGCTATATGGAGAATCTGACCCTGAGTGATCTTGCCTCCACGCTCAACTACAGTCTTCCCTACATCAGCAAGCGGTTCAAGGAGGACACGGGCATCTCCTTTGTGCATTACCTGCAAAATTACCGCATCATGCAGGGATGCCGCCTGCTCTCCTCTACCAAAAAGACGGTCGCGGAGATCACCGAGCTGGTCGGCTACCGCGACGTCAAGTTCTTCTCCTCCCTCTTCAAGCGCACCATGGGAATGTCCCCCGCCGAGTTCAGAAGGCAAAAGGAGAAGTGATTCCATGCCAAGCCTGTCGGCTTGGATAAAAAAACCGACAAGCCTCTGTTGAGGCTTGTCGGTTTTTTGGCCTACCCGAAAGGATTCGAACCTTCGACCTTCAGAGTCGGAGTCTGACGCGCTATCCAGCTGTGCCACGGGTAGATGAAAAATGGGTTTGGGAAAGAGGTATCGAACCTTCGATCCCCCGCCGTCGCATAGTCGCCGACGGTCGCCCGCGGTGCGGCTCGGTCGGCTCCTTGCTTTGGGCGGAGCGCTTTGTGCAAAAACAGCCACCGGCTATTTTTGCCCTTCGCTACCTTCAGAGTCGGAGTCTGACGCGCTATCCAGCTGTGCCACGGGTAGAGATGAATTTGTTTTGCCCTTCGCTACCTTCAAAGTCGGAGCGGACACGCCATCCGGCTGTGCCACGGGTAGTTTTGGAAAACATTCGTATTATACCATACTTTCCGTATAAATGCAAGCGATTTTTCACAGATTTTCCCTTTCTTTTTTTTCAAAGGGGAAAAAACTGTTGACAAAATTCGAAGTTCATTATATAATATGATATTATATTGCGCTTTGCCGATCGGCAAAGCATCTCAGAAAGGATTTTCTGAACCTATGAAGACAAACGTTTCCGAAATCTTCGGCGCCATGGTCTTTAACGATGACGTCATGCGCGAGCGCCTCCCAAAGGAGGTCTATAAGTCACTGACCAAGACCATCGCAACCGGCAGAACCATTGATCCCTCCATCGCCGACGTGGTGGCCAACGCCATGAAGGACTGGGCCGTAGAAAAGGGCGCAACCCACTACACACACTGGTTCCAGCCCTTGACCGGCGTCACGGCAGAAAAGCACGACGCCTTTATCTCTCCCGTTGGCTCAAGCCAGGTCGTTATGGAATTCTCCGGCAAGGAGCTGATCCGCGGCGAATCCGACGCCTCCTCCTTCCCTACGGGCGGCCTGCGTGCGACCTTTGAGGCAAGAGGCTATACCGCATGGGATCCCGCATCCTACGCCTTCGTTAAGGACGGAACGCTCTATATTCCCACCGCCTTCTGCTCCTATACGGGAGAGGCACTGGATGCAAAAACACCCCTGCTCCGTTCCATGGACGCACTGAACGCGCAGGCACTCCGCGTGCTTCGCCTCTTGGGGGACACCACCTGCCGCCGCGTGGACATCACCGTGGGAGCCGAGCAGGAATACTTTATCGTGGATAAGGGAATGTATGACCGCCGCAAGGATCTGGTCTATGCGGGACGCACCCTCTTTGGCGCCTCCGCCCCCAAGGGACAGGAGCTGGAGGATCACTATTTCGGCCCGCTCAAGACGCGCATCGCCGCCTTTATGGCCGATCTCGACAAGGCACTCTGGACCATGGGCATTAACGCCAAGACCAAGCACAACGAGGCTGCTCCTGCCCAGCATGAGCTGGCTCCCATCTACGAAACCGCCAACATCGCCGTGGATCAGAACCTTCTGACCATGGAATATATGAAGAAGATCGCCGAGCGTCACGGTCTGGTCTGCCTGCTCCACGAGAAGCCCTATGCGGGGGTCAACGGTTCGGGCAAGCATAACAACTGGTCGCTCAGCGCAAACGGAAAGAACCTGCTCGATCCCGGAAAGACTCCCGAGGACAACGCAAAGTTCCTTCTCTTCCTCGCCGCCATCGTCAAGGCCGTGGACGACTATCAGGATC
>JAFOGE010000241.1 GCA_017386965.1 Clostridia bacterium | reverse complement strand
GTCCTTGCCTCCTGAAATGCCGACAACTGCATTACAGCCCCTGCCGTTTTTTTCAAAAAGCCCCTCGAAAAAACGCTTTAATTTCCCTTGATCTTCGACCAGTATTCCGCGGCGGCCTGCTCATTCTTGTTCGGACCGGGACGGTAGAAGCTCGTGCCGAGAAGATCGGTGGGAAGGTATTGCTGACGGACGTAATGGTTGGGATAGTCGTGCGGATAGAGGTAGCCCTTAAAGAGGGGGCTTTGCAGATGGAGAGGGATCTCCACCCCACGTCCCTCCTTGACGGCCGCCATAGCCGCCTGGACCGAGGCCTCGGCGCTGTTGGACTTGGGAGATGTGGCCAGCTGGATCACGGCGTTGGCCAGCGGGATCTGTGCCTCGGGCATTCCCAGCTCCTTGGCCGACTCGCAGCAGGCGCGTGTGAGGACGGCGGCCATCGGATAGGCAGGGCCGATATCCTCGGAGGCGATCACCTGCAACCGACGGCAGACCGAAAGAAGCTCGCCCAGGGAGAGCAGCTTTGCCAGATAGAAGACGGCGGCATCCGGGTCCGAGCCGCGAATGGACTTTTGCAGACAGGAGAGCAGATCATAGTGCGTGTCATCGTTAAAATTGGACACCGAGGTGTCAAAGGAATCCACGTGCGCGCGCTCGATCTCACGGTCGGCGGCGTGGTAGGCGTTTTCAAAGAGGACCACGGCGTGGCGGACGTCCCCGCGGGCGCAGGCGCCAACGTAGCGCAAGATCTCGTCCGAGGCCGTCTTTCGCTCCCGACATTCCTCATTGAGATAGTCCAGGGCGCGTCGAAGAACGGGCAGGAGCGCCTCGGGCGTGACCGCGTGGAACTCAAAGAGCGAGGAGCGCGAGAGAATGGCGTTGTAAACGAAGAAATGCGGATTCTCGGTGGTGGAGGCGATCAGGGTTACACGTCCGTCCTCCATGTATTCGAGCAGGGATTGCTGCTGCTTGCGGTTGAAATACTGGATCTCGTCCAGATAGAGCAGGATCCCGCCCGAGCCGAAGACGTTGTCGGTTTCGCGGATGACCTCCTTGACGTCCGAGAGGGACGCCGAGGTGGCGTTCAGACGGCGGAAGGTCATGCCCGATTGCTTTGCGATGATGCCTGCGGCCGTGGTCTTTCCCGTGCCGGGAGGGCCGAAGAAGATCATATTGGTGATGCGTCCTGCCGAAACCATGCGGCGGATCACTCCCTTTTCGCCGAAAAGATGGTCCTGCCCTACGATCCCGTCAAAGCTGTCGGGGCGGAGCAGGTCGGCAAGCTGTGCGTTTTTCATGCGGTCAACCTCGTTCTTGAAAGTGACAATCGCTTTGTCCGTCTTTATTATAAAGCATTTCGAGAGCATTTGCAAGGTCTTTCCACGCTTTTTTTCGTTCCGCCGCCAAGGAAAGCCACTGTTCCTCCCCAAAGCCGTGCTTGAGCAGAGCCTTTACGGCTTGCGGAAGGGCGTCGGGATCGCAAAGGCAGGGGAGCTTCATGCAGGAGGCGAAGGCCGAGAGCTTTTGGTCGAGGGGGTCACCCAAGACCGAGAGCATAGGGGTCCCGACCGCCGCGCCGAGGATCGCGCCGTGCAGACGGAGGGTAACACCGACGCGGCAGACCGAAAGGAGCGCGGCAACGTCGCCCGGCTCGCAGGGACGGAGCAGCGCGCCGCCACATTCCGCGGCGGCGCGCGCGGAGCAGGGAAGGTCGGCCTTCGCATCCAGAGGGATCCAAAGAGGCGTAAGTCCCGCGGAGCGGCAGAGCGCGGCGATCGCCTGCGTTATGCGAGGGAGCAACGTCGGGTTGTGCGCCTTCCGCAACAGGACGGCAAGATATTCTCCCTTCGGGGGAAGTCCTGCGGTATTCAGCAGCATTTCTCCGCGCGAGGAATCGGGCAGGGGCATCCAGAGCGCCGTGTCCGCACCCCGAAACAAAAGAGGCTCGGGAAGTCCCGCGCGCCGCAGGCAGGAAAGCGAAGCATCATCCCGTAGGCTGACGCGGTCAATGTGGGAGAGAACGCGAAGCGTTTTCCGCCATGCGTCCTCCCCGAGGATCGGACCGATCCCTGCGGCAAAGAGGACGGTTTTTCTTCCGAGAGCCTTTGCGAGGCGCAGGAGTGTCAGATAGTAGAGCAGGGAGAGCGATCCTGTGCGGTTTTGGAGAAGCGATCCTCCTCCGCAGAGGAAGAGATCGGATCGGCAAAGAGCCGAGAGAATGGAAAGGGGATTCTTTCGCCCGTGGCAGGGGATCCCAAAGCGGCGCGCATCCCTTCGGGGATCCTTTGTGAGCGCCCGAACCGTAAGCGACGGATCGGCGTCCTGCAGAAGACGGAGCAGACCGAGCAGGATCGCATCGTCCCCGAAATTTCCGCATCCGAAGTAGCCGCCAAGGAGGATGCGCTTTCCCTTCTTTGGGGACGGAGAAGGAGAGAGCCGACGGTAGAGGGCGAGGGTTTCCCGACACATCCGCTCGGCGGAGAAGGAGGAGCGCACGAGGGTGCTTCCTTCTGCGGCTACGCGCTCTCGCTCGGCGGGATCGGAGAGAAGGGAGAGCAGATCGGTCGACAGTCGCTCTGCCGTAGCCTTTGCCTC
>JAFOGE010000240.1 GCA_017386965.1 Clostridia bacterium | reverse complement strand
CGCAGAGCGCGAAATATCTTGGGCGTTTCTCTTTTGATAACTTTTCTCTTTGCGCCTGCGGTGTCAAAGAGAAAAGTGGCTATGGAGGCTGAAACGCAAGACGTCTATTGTTTTCGGGCGTATTTTACGTTAGCCTCTCCCATGGGGAGAGGTGGCTCGCATAGCGAGCCGGAGAGGGCTTTTCCATTCCCCTCTCACCCGCTTTGCGGGAGCTCCCCCTGAGGGGGAGCCTAACGTTAGTTCTGCACGGAGAATGTATTCGCCGCCGCATAGAAATCAAACGCTTTCATTCCCGCTTTTTCTTTTGCCCATGCAGGCCCAAAAGAAAAAGCTTGGCAAAAAGAAAACGGCCGTGGGAGTGTTTCGCCGTCTGCGGACGGCGACCAAGGCTGCGCGCCTTGGATGGGCGCCCACTGGCGTGGGGGCTATGGAGCGCTCACGCGCGGTGCGTAGCCGTTTTCTGCTGTGCATAAATGTGCTCACGCGCGGTGCGTAGCCGTTTCGTGCGGTTGGATCTTCTGATTATTTCCTCGAAAACAATCGGTGACTGTGCGGTCTTAATGCAAAATAAAGCGCAAGCCCTGCAACATAAGCCGAGAGAATCTCTCCCGCACCAACCGTCAGCATCAAAAACCAAAGCCCCTCCTGCATCCGGTATCCGCATGCCAAAACAAAAGGCACGATCAGCGTGTTTGCTACTACCGTGGGAAGCGGAATGAGATATGCTCGCCTCCGCAGCATCCATCCGAGCAACGCGCCAAGAAAGGTCGCAAGCGTCCCAAAAACCACGTCCTGCCAAATGCAGTTCGTCAGAAGATTGGATAGAAAACATCCGATCGTCAGCCCCGGGATCGCCGCGGGCGTAAAGGCCGCCAGAACGCAAAGCGCCTCCGAAATGCGGAATTGGATCGCTCCGCTCGCCAGACCAATCGCGCCGATCGCATAGGTCAAGACCGTGTAGAGCGCGGCGATCAAGCCCGCATGGCATACAAAAAGCAAACGTGTTCTCGTTTTTTGATTCTTCATGATAATTTTTCTCCTTAGTTTTTATTTACGTGAGGATGGTTCCGAACTCACGTCGGCGTTTTTTTAGGGATACCGTAACCCTGATTTTCATTCTTGGTGTGCCAAAGGTGCCGCAAGGCGTCCTCCTCGCCGCCGAAAAGAGAAATCGCCTATGCCCGCTGTGCAAATTCCTGCTCTGCAATCTCCGCTACGGTCTGATAGAGATAGAGAGAGCCAAGACAAAGCAACGGAACATTCGCCTCTATCGACTCGCGGATGGCGCATCGAATGCCCTCCTTGAGATCGGCAAAGGATTCGGCAGGGATGCGGTGCTTCTCAAAGCAGAGGGCATAGACCTCTGACGGAAGCGAGCGCGGCATTCCGCTCGATACGGTGTAGGCCTTTTGCGTGACGGGGCGCAGCGTTTCGATCATCTCGTCAAAATTCTTGTCCTGCATCACGGCCGAAAGAATGTGGATCCTTTGCTCCGGGAAGTATTCCTGAACCGAGCGCACCGCCTCGCGTACCCCCTCGGGATTGTGTCCTCCGTCAAAGAGAACGGCAGGCTCGCGCAGGAGCAGCTCAAAGCGGGCAGGCCAGCGCGCAAGGGAAAGTCCCTCTCGGATCGCGTCCTCGGAAATGGAAAGCCCGCGTTCGCGCAAGATCTCCGTAGCGGTGAGGACGGTTCCAACGTTTTGGATCTGGTAACGGCCGAGCAACGGGAGGAAGAGGTCCTTCCGTTCGGCAAAATCGAAGCGCGTACCCGAAAGATCCATCTGCAAAAGACGGAAGTTCGAGCGATCCACGGTGTGAAAGGGGGCATTCTGCTTTGCCGCCACGGCGCGAACCGTACGGCAGGCAGAGCCGTCCGCGCCTCCAAAGAGGCAGGGGCAGCCCTTCTTAATGATACCCGCCTTCTCGGCGGCAATGGCCTGCAGGGTGTTTCCAAGCAGGGAGGTATGGTCAAAATCAATTCCCGTGATCACCGAGAGAAGGGGATTCTCAATGACGTTGGTTGGATCAAAGCGTCCGCCAAGTCCCACCTCCAGGACGACCACGTCCACCTGCTCCCGGCAAAACCAGCAAAGGCCGATGGCGGTGATCAGCTCAAATTCGGTCGGCTTGTCCTCCATCTCCTGTGCAATGGAGAGAACGCGCTCACCGATCTCGGAAAGCGCATCTGTGCCGATGCATTCGCCGCAGATGCGGATACGCTCCTCAAAGCGGCGGATATAGGGAGAGGTAAAGAGTCCCGTGCGGTAGCCTGCGCTTCGCAGGATGGATTCGAGCATCGCGCAAACGCTTCCCTTGCCGTTGGTTCCCGCCACGTGGACGTATTGCAGTCCTTTGTGCGGATCTCCCAGACGGGAAAGCAGAAAGCGGATACGGGATGGATCGGGCGGGCTTCCAAACATCCCCGCCGCGTGGATGCGCGCGATGATATCGTCCGTATTTTGCATCGGGACCTCTCCTTTCAGAAGAAATGGGAAAGCAATGGGGATTCAGCGCTTGTGCTTTTCAAGCTGTCGGCGAAGCGGGGGAACGAGCGAAAGACAAAGCACGCAGGAAATCATGGCACGCACCAGACAGTTGATGGCGCGGGTCGGGAGCAGAAGGTGCAGTGCCTTGACCGCGTAGTCCAACAGGTATCCGTCGATATACAGGGCGACGGTATTCAGCACTGTCAAAAGGACCTCGGCACAGGCCACGGTTGCCACCGTTAAAAGGATCGACGAGCGGGTGCTTTTTGCTTTTCGCACGCGCATGGCTCCAAGCGAAGCGACCAAGCCCAGCATCGCGCCGGGAATCAACCACATAGGCAGGGTCATAAAGCCGTAGGGCGAGGGATCCAGGATTTGCTCCAGGAAGGTTCCCAGCACTGCCACGGTGACTGCATCCACGGGTGAAAACAGGAATGCGCAGAGCAAGAGCGGAACGGTAGAAAAGGAAATCTGCACCGCCCCGGGGATCTTGAAGGAGAGAAACGTGCCAAGGATCACATACAGTGCCACGAACAAAGCGTTCATGGCGAGGCGAAGGATTTTGGATCGTGCGGAAATCGGATCTTTCATAAAAAAACACCTCCTCTTTCCGCCCATATGGCAGAGAAAGGAGATGCAAGAAAGCATACGTCCCGGTCAGCCGTATGAAGCGGGATGCAAAGCATGAACCGCGGAACGCACAGGTTCCTTTCGTCCCCCGACAACTCCCCGTTCGGCGGGCACTGCGGATTTCTCCAACGCTCATGCTTTTACTCTTCTGACTGTCATGGAATATATTTGGCAGTCTATATTTCATTATATAAGAACGGGGGGGAAATGTCAAGAGTTTTTTACGAGGGACGGAGTGGCATCTTTTCCGCGAGAGAGCGCATTTCGCGGAACGAAACGGGTGCGCACCGCGCGTGAGCACATTTCGCGGAACGAAACGGATGCGCACCGTGCGTGAGCACGTTTTCGCGGAACGAAGCGGCAACGCACCGCGCGTGAGCGCTCCATAGCCCCCACGCCAGTG
>JAFOGE010000028.1 GCA_017386965.1 Clostridia bacterium | reverse complement strand
CGGGACTACACCGATTTTTCCGAAATCGGCGCAACGCGCGATGACGCCGCAGGCGAGGCCTTCGACAAGATCGGACGAGTGATCGGTCTGCCCTATCCGGGCGGCGCGGCATTGGATAAGCTTGCCTATGAAGGCGATCCCAAGTCCATCCGTCTTCCTTCTCCCGCCCTTGCGGGGGACACGCTCGACTTCTCCTTCAGCGGGATCAAGACCGCTATGCTCAACTACCTCAACGGAGCGGAGCAGAGAGGGGAGGAGATCAACCGTGCCGACGTTGCCGCGGCCTATACCGAGAGGATCGTTTCGGCGATCACCCAAAAGACGGAGCTGGCGCTGGAAAAGACCGGACTCCGCACCCTGGTTCTGGCAGGCGGCGTGGCGGCAAATTCCCATCTGCGGAATGCGCTGGAGAAGCTTTGTAAGGAGAGGGGCGTTCGTCTTGCCATGCCCGAAAGAGGGCTTTGCGGCGACAACGGTGCCATGATTGCGGCGGCGGGCTATTACCGCTTCCTGGACGGCGTATTTGCGGATACCTCGCTCAACGCCTCCGCCTCGGACGACGGGCTATAATTGCGAATAAATATACAAAGATCGCTTTGGACTGCAAGGGCATCGGATCAATAAAAATACATCCCGAGGACGCCCTCGGATTCTGTCGAATTCTGTAAAAATGCCGATTTTGGAACGAGCACTTTTCCCCAGTAAAATTCCACAGCTTGTGGAAAAGTCCCTTCAAAAATCGCGGTTTTGTGAAAATCTCTGAAAAAATTGTCGAAAAACCAAGTCTTTTCCTGCCTTGCTGTGGAAAAGACTGTTCATTCTGTTGAAAAATCACAGGAATACAGCTTGTGGAAAAGCAAGAGAGAGAAAGTGCCGGAGGAGTTCGGATTTGGAACGGCCGAGGGCTCTTGGAAGGGAGAATAAATATGCAAACGGAGAATAGCTGGATCTCGGGCTCGGAGCAGGGGGACCTCTCGGAGCGGACCTACGTTTCCCCTGCGGTGATCAGACGCTTGCCGCGCTATTTCCGCTATCTGCGTGAGCTGATCCGCCAAGGAAAAATGCGCATCAGCTCGGGGGAGCTTGCCTCGATGATGCACGTTACGGCATCCCAGATCCGTCAGGATCTCAACTGCTTCGGCGGCTTCGGGCAGCAGGGCTACGGCTACAACGTGCAATATCTCTACGCCAAGATCTGTGAGCTTTTGGGCGTGCAGATGGGCATTCAGGGCATCATCGTCGGTGCGGGCGACCTTGGCCGTGCGCTGGTGCGTTCCTCTATGTTTGAAAAGCGAAACGTCGAGATCGTTTCCCTGTTTGACGTTGATCCGAAGCAGATCGGCCGCGTGGTTGGCAACGTCAAGGTGCGGGATATGGCCGAGCTGGAGGATTTTTGCGCGCGCGTTCCGGTGGATATGGCCGTGCTGACGGTTCCCAAGGATCAGGCGTCGGAGGTTGCGGGACAGCTGATGCGTCTTGGCATCACCGCCTTCTGGAACTTTACGGGCAAGGAGCTGAATGAGAGCGAGGGCGAGGGTGTGATCATGGAGAACGTCCATCTGGGGGATTCCTTGATGATCCTCAATTATCGCCTCTGCCAGCGCGCCCTCGGGGAAAAGAGCGGAAAGAACGAAAAGAAGAAACAGGGAGAGGGAGCGAGCGACCGCACCGCATCCCGAAAGAAGGATCTATGAAGTTTAACTATCAGCAAGAGGTATTGGTGATCCCCGCGTCGGTTCTGACGTCGGGAGCGGATGCAACACAGCTTCGCGTTCTGCTTTGGCTCGCCTCGGATACGGCCCTGCTTCGCAAGACGCGGCAGCTGGCAAAGCTCGCCGACTGTGATGCAGAGGATGCAAAGGCGGCCATCGCCTTCTGGCAGGCGGCCGGTGTGATCACGGGGGAGGATGGAGAGGAAGCGATCCCCGCAATGGCTTCGGCAAATGCACCGACGTCTGCGCAGGAAGCTTCACGGGAGGCCGAGAAGACCGAGGAGAAGCGCACGCACCTCCGTCGGGCAGACGAGCTTCCTGCCTATACGTCCGAGGAGCTTGGCGACCTTTTGGAGTCGCGAGCCTCCCTGCGCGTTCTTGTGGACGAGGCCCAGCGGACGATGGGAAAAATGTTCAACACGATGGAAATGAATATTCTGGTCGGCATGCTGGACTATCTGGGGATGCAGGAGGAGAGTGTTCTGCTTCTTCTGGCGCACTGCGTGCGCATCGGAAAGGACAGTATGCGCGCCGTAGAGCGATACGCGATCTCCCTTGTGGATCGCGGCATCAAGGAGCCGGCGGCCTTGGAGGAGGAGATCCGCATCCAGGAGGCTCTGCATTCCTTTGAGGGAGAGGTGCGCAAGCTTTTCGGAATCGGGAAGCGTGCGCTGACCACGCGCGAGAAAAAGCTGCTTCGCGCATGGACAGACCTCGGATTCGGCATCGAGGCCGTTCGTCTGGCCTACGAGGTCACGGTCGATGCCACAAGAGAGCCATCCTTCCCGTATGCCAACGCCATTCTGGAGCGCTGGAATGCAGAAGGACTACATACCGAGGAGGAGATCCGCCGCAGTCTGGAAAAGCCGAAAAAGAATGCCAAGGAGCCGACGCTTGGCAACAGCTTTGATACCGACGATTTCTTTGAGGCGGCGTTGAAGCGAAGCTTTGCAAAGGACGCTTTGCAGAAAGGAAGCGATTGAGCATGGGATACAATAAGGAGAATTACAGACGGATCCGCACGGAATACGAAACCAAGGCCTTTGCTGTGCAGGCAGAGGCAGAGGCAAGACGTGCCGAGCTTTACCGCGAGATTCCGGAATTGAAGGAGCTGGACGGGCAGCTTTCCGCCTTTGGTCTGCGCATCATGCAGACTGCGCTTCAGGGGGGAGATCCCACCGAGGGGATTGAGGCACTCCGCAAGGAGAACGAGGAGATCTGCCGCATCCGTGCGGAGATTCTGACGAGGCACGGATATCCCGCCGATTACAGTGATCCGCATTACGAGTGTGCGCTTTGCAAGGATAGCGGATACGTTGGCATCAAGATGTGCAGCTGCATGCGCAAGCGTCTGATTGAGGCGGGCATGGAGTCCTCGGGGCTTTCCGGATTGATCCGAAAGCAGTCCTTCGAGAATTTCTCGATGAGCTATTACAGTGAGAATCCGGAATTTCTGGAGAAGATGACGACTGCATTCAAAAGGGTGCGCGATTACGCCAACGGCTTTACGCTGGAGGGGGATGTGCCGATGAAGAGCCTGTTCTTCTTTGGCGGAACGGGACTGGGAAAGACGCACCTCTCTACTGCCCTTGCCAAGACCGTAATTGAGAAGGGCTACGACGTGATTTACACCAGCGCCGTGAGCATGCTCTCGGACTTTGAGCAGAGGCGCTTCGGAAACGCGATGACGCAGGGGGATGCGGACAACACCGGACGCTATACCGAGTGCGATCTTCTCATCATTGACGATCTCGGCACCGAGGTCAACAATCAGTTTACCACCTCCTGCATCTACCACGTGGTCAACACGCGGTTGAATTTGCAGCTTCCCACCGTTATCAGCACCAATCTCAGCTCTGCGGAGCTGCGAAGGGATTACAGTGACCGCCTTTTGAGCCGACTGATGGGAGAATACGAGCTGATCCCCTTCATTGGGACCGACATCCGAAAGCAGAAGCTTCACCGTTGATGCAGATTGCATAAAGAACGCGATATGGCGCATACTAACGCCGTATCGCTTTCTTTTTTATGGGCGATCGGGAAAGGAGAACCAATGGAACAAGCAACCAAATCCAAGGCGACCGAAACGGTCCTGCAGGGAATCTACAAAAACGTAAAGATGGCAGAGGATGCCATTCTGGATCTGATGCCGAGGATCAAGGACGAGGCACTTAAGAGTGATCTGACGGTGCAGCTTTCCGCCTACGATGCGTTTGCCTCACGCACGGCAAAGCTCTTGGACGAGGAGGGGATCAAGCCTGCCGCGGAGGGGATGCTCACGCGGTTTTCGGCAAAGATGGGTACGGCGATGAACGCGATGCGGGATTCGACCTCCACGCACTTAGCCGAGATGATGATTGAGGGGGCGACGATGGGGGTCAACGATCTGATGTCCCTTTTGCGTGACGGCAAGGAGGGAGAGGTCAGCGAGGAGGTTTTACGTCTTGCCAAGGATCTTTGTGCGTTTGAGGAAAAGACCATCAAGGAAATGAAGGAATACCTGAAGTGAGTGTAGGGGTGTCGGCCAACGGTGTTTGGGCGACACCCTACGTTTTTTATAGAGAGGGATTGAAGCAGAGATCGTCTTGTTGACAAGTGCTCGCACGAGAGCACGTTTCGCGACACGAAACGGATGCGCACCGCGCGTGATCGCGTTTTGCGGAACAAGACGGCAACGCACCGCGCGAGAGCGCGTTTCGCGAAACAAAACGGCTACGCGACGTGCGAGAGCACGCGAAAGTCACAGCACAAGACGGCTACGCGACGTGCGAGAGCACGCGATAGCCCCGCCGCCAGGCGGCGCCCATCCAAGGCGCGCAGCCTTGGTCGCGCTCCGCAGAGCGCGAAACATCTTGGGCGTTTCTCTTTTGGTAACTTTTCTCTTTGCGCCTGCGGTGTCAAAGAGAAAAGTGGCTATGGAGGCTGAAACGCAAGACGTCTGTTGCTTTCGGGCGTATTTTACGT
>JAFOGE010000239.1 GCA_017386965.1 Clostridia bacterium | reverse complement strand
CGGATGACACGCTCCATGCGGCTGAAGCCGATGCGGAACTGGTTCTGCAGCAGCTCGCCCACGCAGCGCAGGCGGCGGTTGCCCAGATGGTCGATATCGTCCTTCTCGGACAGACCGTGGGCCAGGCCGTTCATATAGTTGATGGAGGTGAGGATATCATCAATGATGATGTGCTTGGGGATCAGATCGTCCTTATGATTCTTGATCTGCTCGATCAGCTCCTCGCCGGAGTACTGACCCAGCAGCTCCTGCAGCACGTCGAAGCGCACGCGCTCCTTGATGCCGCACTCAGCCAGGGGATCGAAGTCCACATAGTGGCTCAGGTCGCACATCTTGTTGGAGATGACGCGCAGGGGCTGGCCATCCACCTCGACGGTGACTTCGCCGACACCCACGGTATCCAGCAGACGGGCATCTTCCTTGCTCAGGATGTGACCGTCCTCGAAGAGGATCTCGCCGGTGGCGGGATCTGCCACGGGATAGATCAGCTTGCAGCCGGTGACACGCTGCCAGAGAGAGAGCTTCTTGTTGAACTTGTAACGGCCCACGACGGACAGATCGTAGCGCCGGGGATCAAAGAAGAGGTTGTTGATGAGGGTCTCGGCTGCTTCCACCGTGGGGGGCTCGCCGGGACGGAGCTTGCGGTAGATCTCCAGCATGGCATCCTCGTAGGTCTTGCAGCTATCCTTTTCGAGGGTGTTCATGATGCGGGGATCATCGCCGAAGAGCTCGGTGATTTCCGCGTCGGTCTTGATGCCCAGGGCGCGGATCAGGCAGGTAATGGGGATCTTGCGGTTCTTGTCGATGCGAACCCAGAAGGATTCGTTGGCATCGGTCTCATACTCCAGCCATGCACCGCGGTAGGGGATGACGGTGGAGGTGAGGATCGGCAGGTCGGTCTTGATGTCGATCTCCTTGCCGTAGTAAACACCGGGGGAGCGGACGATCTGGGAGACCACCACGCGCTCGGCGCCGTTGATAACGAAGGTACCGGAGGGGGTCATCAGGGGGAAATCACCCATGAAGATCTCCTGATCCTTGAACTCGTCCGTGGTCTTGTTGCGCAGGCGGGCAACCACCTTCAGCGGAGCGGCATACGTTGCATCACGGGCCTTGCACTCCTCCACGCTGTACTTGGGAGGCTCATCCATCTTATAGTCAACGAAGGTCAGCTCCAGCGTGTCCTGGTAGTCCTTGATCGGGCCCACGTCGTTAAAGACCTCGCGCAGGCCGCTGTCCAAAAACTCCTTGTAAGACTTCTTCTGGACTTCCAGAAGGTTCGGCATGGGAACGACTTCCTCATACCGGGCAAAGTTCTTACGAAGGGTCTTTCCGTAAAGCTTGTCTTTGGCCATCTTCTCATTCACCTTTCTTTTGCCGTCTCTGCCCTGTCCGACAGACCCGGCAATATATTTTCAGTCGCTTCTTTTGGGATGACACACGCGGCGATGTTGTTAAAAACTTTTCGTTTCGCTCTTGCATTATCCCGGGAACTATGGTATCTTGTAGAAAACAAAGTGGGACGCAAGGGACTTCTTTCCCACTATATAAGCGCTTAATTTTACCACGTAATTCAAGCGCTGTCAAGGGACTTTCTTCGCAGTCGGGTAAAAAACCGACTGTTTTTTTGTGTTCTCCCCCCGTTTCTTCCGTTCAGAAGTACCAAAAGTCCCTTTTCCGCTGTCTCCCCACCTGTATTTGGAAACAAGAAAACGCCTGCCGCTGATGTGCGGCAGGCGTTTTTTAGTAAACAAATCAAATATAAAGATCTTCGTCTGCATAATCTGCAGCTTCGGCGGGAGTCAGTTTCCGGCCAATGCGGCCCTTCATGCTGCTGACACCGCTGCGAATATCGCTCCAGCCACCAATGATCAGGCACACCACTGCAGCAAAAGCCAGGCTGGCACCAATAATCTTCATCACAAGGCTTGCAGTTCTATTCATAAAAGAAATTCCTCCTCATGGTCTTTATGGAATAATCATACCGCACTTTCGGCAATTTTACAACACTTTCTTCCGCAAAATGCCGCAGATAGGATCCCTTCCCTCTTCAAATCAGCGCCTGACCGTTGATCTGCAGCTTAAACTGCATCCCCAGCTTTTCCGCCGCCTTGCGGCAGAGGATCATGCGGGCCATGAAGATCTCAAAATAGTCCATCACGGAGCCATACCGGGTATCAACGTTCAAAGCCAGCATGACCTGACTGTGGTCTTCGGAAATGGTCAGATCGGAGCGGGTAACCGAATAGTTCACCCGGTCATGGATATCAAAGGTGGAAACAT
>JAFOGE010000238.1 GCA_017386965.1 Clostridia bacterium | reverse complement strand
GTTACATGGACATGGGCAATTCAAACTGGTAGCGATCAGTCTACAAAGGATGCTAATGACGCAAAGGATACCTATTTGGGGGATAAGGCCCCCGCACCTACCATTTCGCTTCAGATTGTGACTACCGTCACCCAGATCGACGACTAATCCCGATTGATCCTCAACCCCATTGATGGGGGGATTTACTCCCCGCCGCTGCGAAAGTGGCAGCGGCGGCGGGGAGGACAAAAGCGAGGGGCGCAAAGGGCAGAACAAAGCCAAAGGGCGCAGTCTTCTGCCGGTTGCACGCATCGCTTTTCCGGATGCGCCACGCGCATCCCGACGAATAAAGAACTTTGGAAAGGAGGTATTTCCTGTGAAGCAAGATCCCAAAGGCAAGGGCAATCATCCCTGGAAGGGCGCGACAACCGGCGCGATCCTGGTCGGTACGGCAATGGCCGCGCTTTCGACCCGTCGGGCACGCTTGAAGGAGCGGCTGCAAAAGCTCGTTTCGGCAAAGCGGTGGTTCATTGCCACGATCTGTATTCTCTCGGTCTGCGTTCTCGCAACCTCTCTCCTCTTGGCGGGACAGCTTGGGAACTACCTCTACTACCGCAACTACGATCTGGAGGTCGATCTCCTTCAGAGTAACGGCTTTACCACCGATGACGGAGAGGGCAATCAGCTCTTCTCTACCGAATCCGAGGCGCAGCTCTTTCATGCCTCCTATTCGGGCGCGGACGGACAAGGCTATTCGGTGGTGTCCGCAAAGGGGGATTCCGTGATCGCTCCCGGCACCTCCGGCGAATACAACGTCCGCTTGCGCAATACCGAGGACGTTGCGGTCTACTATTCCGTCCTGCTTGGCGGCTACCTTTCCGACGAGGATTCGAATCTTCCCATTCCGATCCTCGTGCGCATGAAGGGTGCCGACGGCGATTACATCCTTGGCAGTGAAAACGTTTGGGTTCCCATCCAGGAGCTTCGCGGCGTGACCGACGCGGGAAGCCTGAAGGCAAATCAATCCCGCATCTACACGCTGGAATGGAAGTGGCCCTTTGAAAGCGGCAACGATGCCTACGATACGCTGCTCGGCAACGGCGGATACACCGTTGACGGCAATCCGATCGAGGCGGGAACGGTGGATTTCGTGCTTCAGCTCGAAACCATGTCCATGCTTCCCGTGGATCAACGCTCGCCCCTTCAGGCAACCTTCGATCGTATGTTCCCCGCGCTTCTGCTTTGCTCTCTCGCGCTGCTCATTTCTGCCATCGTAGTGGTCATCCGCTACCGTCGGTCGGACAAGCGCGCACACGAATAAGGGAAGCACGTAGCAAAAAAACAAAGCCATGAAAGAACACAAAACAGGAAAAAAGCGCTTGCACCGCGTGCGGCTTCCTCTCCTGATCCTGATCGCGCTGGTGATCGGCCTGAACCTGTACGCATGGAATGCGACGGTCCTTGCCGGCAACGCCCTTCCCATGCCCTTCGGCTTTGGGGTGGCGGTGGTGCTTTCGGGGAGCATGGAGCCGGAGCTTTCGGTGGATGACGTGATCATCGTTCGTCCTGCCGATGCTTACGCGGTGGGCGACAACGTCGTCTATCAGGATGGCGGCACGCTCGTGGTGCATAAGATCATCGAGATCGACGGCGAAACCGTTACAACGCAAGGAACGGCAAACAACACGCCGGACGAGCCCATCCATCAGCGCTACATCAAGGGGCGCGTAACGGGGGTGATCCCTGCGGTGGGAGGACTGATCCATCTGATTCGATCGCCGATTGTTTCTCTTGCCATCCTTGCCCTGGCGGTCTATCTTTTGATCTGTGCCGGCCGTGCGGAGCAAAGAGAACAGCAGGATAAGCTCGGAGAGATCCGCGCGGAGATCGAGCGTCTCAAGAGGGAAAGGGATTCGTCCCAACAATAGAATTTGCAAGATTACAAAGAGATATAAAGGGGGTGCTTTTTTTGAGAACGACAAGGAAAAGCACCCCCACGCTTTTTTACGTCAGTCTGCTTCTGCTTGCCGCAGTGCTTTGCACCTCGCATCTGACGAGCGGCTTGTACGCGCGCTACTCGACCTCCGCTACGGCAAGCGACAGCGCGCAGGTGGCCAGCTTTCGGGTGAGCGATCTGGTGGATGGCAAGGAGGTACAAACACTTACGGTGAGTGCCGGTCTGCAGCCGCCCGTGGCAGGCAGCACGTCGAATCCGGAGGAGGATAAGAGCAGTAAGCTCTATGCAATTTCGGTGAAGAATGACAGTAACATCGCTGTCAATTACGTCGTCATCGTTGAAAATCTGACGGGAAATCTTCCATTGGATTTTGGAGTGAAGAAGGATACGCAAGCGCTTTCCGAAAACGATGACGGAGAGTTCGTCATCGCCATCGGCGTCGGCGAAACGGCCAATTTCACGCTGACCATGTCCTGGCAGGACGAAAAGCTGGATCCCGAGCTGATGGGACAGGTGGATCTTGTAGAGATCACACTCCTCGTGGAGCAGATCACGGTGGAGTAACCGAAGCAAATGATTTGAGAGAAAGGAACGGAGATCATGTCAAAGCTATGGCGTTTTCTGAAAAAGCACTCCTTGCGGTCTTCTGCAGTTCTGCTGATTGCCGTTCTGGCGACCGCCGCCTTGTTTGGCGGGAGCATTCTTGCAAAATACGTCCGTGAGCAGACCGAGAGAGGTCCTGTCAAGGCGTTGGAATTTTACGTCGAGAGCGACCTTCTTACCGAAGCGGGAAAGACCTACGAGCTTCAGGCAGGAACGGCGAGCGTATCCTTCTCGCTGCAAAATTATATTGGAACAGGAGTGCATCAACGCTTGAGCGAGGTGCCGATCACCTACACGGTCAAAGTCGAGGGAACAGAGGACGGCGCAACCGTTCATCCCACCGGCAACGGAGAGGGCGCGACCGCGAAATACACCGCCAAGGAGAATGTTGCAACGGACACC
>JAFOGE010000237.1 GCA_017386965.1 Clostridia bacterium | reverse complement strand
GTCATTCCTGTAAAAAAGAGGAGGACCTTGCGGTTGCCCTGCGGTTCTCCTCCTTGAAATTCAATTCTATACGCTTACGCGCTCTTTCCGTCGGCCAGGATCTGCTCGGCGGCGGCGATACGCACGCAAAGAGTCAGGACGTTCATGGCCTCCTTAAGGCTCTCCTCCTCCGGGAAGGTGGGGGCAATACGGATGTTACTATCATGGGGATCCTGCTTGTAGGGGTAGGTCGCGCCAACGTCGGTCAGCTTGACGCCTGCCTCCTTGCAAAGCTGGTAGGTGCGCTTTGCGCAGCCCTCCTTGACGAACAGACTGACAAAATATCCGCCGAGCGGGCGCGTCCAGCGGGCAATTCCGCTCTCACCCAGATCGCGCTCCAGCGTATCCAGAACGATCTCGAATTTGGGGCGAATTAGGTCCGCCAGCACCATCATGTGCTTGTGAATATTCTCGGCCGAGCCGAAGTAGCGCACGTGACGAAGCTGATTGATCTTGTCAAAGCCGATGGTCTGCGCGCCGATGATGGGCATGATCTGCGCCAGATTCTCCTTGGAGGCGGCCATGATGGCAACGCCCGAGCCCGGGAAGGAGATCTTGGATGTGGAGGCAAAATAGAATACGCGGTTGCCGTTGCCATATCTCTCGCAGGCCTCGAAAATGTCGGCCAGCTCGTCGCGGCGGTCGGGATAAAGATCGTGTACGGCGTAGGCGTTATCCCAGAAGATGCGGAAATCCTTGGCCGCGGTCTTCATCGCGCCAAAGCGGCGAACGGTTTCGTCGGAATAGGTAATGCCGTCGGGATTGGAATATTTCGGGCAGCACCAGATTCCCTTAACGGTGGGATCGGAGGCGGCAATCCGCTCGACCTCATCCATATCGGGTCCCGTTTCGGTCATCGCCACGGGAAGCATCTTGATTCCGAGAGATTCGCAAATGGCAAAATGGCGATCGTATCCCGGTGCGGGACAGATGAACTTGATCTCCTCCTCGCGGCACCAGGGACGCTCACTGTCGCAAACACCGTAAAGCATGGCGCGGGCAACGGCATCATACATCAGATTCAAGGAGGAGTTTCCTCCGATGAAAAGCTCATCCTCCCGGATGCCCAAAAGCTCCGAGAACATCTTCTTTGCCCCCGTGATACCGTCCAGCAAGCCGTAGTTGCGGCAATCAAAGCCGTCTATCGTGCGGCAATCGCTGGAGGAGCTGATGCAATCCAGCATTCCCTGCAAAAGGTCGAGCTGCTTGGCCCCGGGCTTTCCGCGGGAAAGATCCAGGGAAAGATTCTTATTTTGATAAGCGGCATACTGCTTGCGCAGGTCGTCAAGAAGAGCCGAGAGCTCCTCTTGCTTCATCTTTGAGAAATCCATTCTGCGATTCTCCTTATATTGGCACATTTTTCCGTCATGCGGACTTTCTACAGTATAGCACACTTCTCTCCTCTTTGCAAGAGGTTTTTGCAATATTTTTTCTCAAAAGATGCATTTTTAACCGTTTTTTTCGGTCGCATGCCAGAATTCCGTCACCATTTCTGCAAGTTCCGAAGGATTTCCTGCATATTGGAGGTGACTCCAATGATCCGGAAGCAAGGATGCTCGGAGCGCCTCGCCGTAGCG
>JAFOGE010000236.1 GCA_017386965.1 Clostridia bacterium | reverse complement strand
AACGCACTCACCCAGAAGCTCTGCAAACTTTGCAGCGTGCTCTGCCTCTTCAAGGGCAGCTTCCTTCCAGTAAAGAGCGATCTCGGGATAGCCCTCACGTGCTGCCACGCGGGACATTGCAAGATACATTCCAACCTCGGTGCATTCGCCCTGGAAGTTCGCACGCAGACCCTCGATGATCTCCATGGGAGCATCCTTCGCGATGCCAACAACATGCTCGGTTGCCCAAGTCATGCCTTCGGTTTCAACGATCTCCTCGAACTTTTCGCCGGGAGCCTTGCAAAGGGGGCATTTGTCGGGGCGGACGTCCGACTCTACGATTTCTCCGCAAATAGTGCATCTCCATTTTTTCATAGCTTGTTTTCTCCTTTGATATGTGAATTTTTTAGTTTTTGGATTGAGCCTCCTGCTCTCGTCGGCAGGAAGCGGCACAACGGTGCTTTCTTTGGCACGATGCCTTTTTTTCAGCAGGGCAACCGGCACCGATCTCGCAGATCTGACAGTCAAAGCTTTCTACCGTCAAGGATTTCCCGTTGACGATCGCATCTGCCAGCTTTTGATGCGCACCGGCCAGAAGCAACGCCACCGTCGGGCGAGAAATTAGCATCTGTGCTGCAACCTCTGCTTGACTGAAATGCTCCAGATCATGCAAACGAAGGACCTCGAATTCATCCGCCTGCAGAACAATAGATTCCGAATGGCTTTGGATGATCGGGGCAAAATGCCGATGCTTTGGGGCAGAACAGATGACACGCTCTTTTTTTGGTCTTGCCATGCTTTTTCCGCCTTTCCTTCTTTTTTGCCTTGCAGACATATTATAGCACGATTATTAACATATGTCAATAACTTTTTGAAAAATATTTTGAAAAATTTTTCTCTTCCGTTTGTGAAAAAATCCCTTGACGGAAGTGGCTTTTTCAGGTATAATTTTAAGTGTATTACAAAGCAAAGGATGAGTTCCGGTGGACAAGAACAAAATGCAAGAAAATGAAAAACGGAAAGAGAAAAAAAGGCTTGGCAGAGAGGATCAATTCCTTCTTTGCATGATTGCTTTCATGATATTGGAGATTCTGCTTTTGGTCTGCCTCTTGGCAGGCCCGATCGGCGCACTTCTGACAGAGGCTCCAACTCCGGGGAACGGCGCGGATACAGGAGCAACGGAATCCGATCCGGAAACCGATCCTGCTCCGCAGGAGATCCCGATCTTTTCCAACGGACAGATCCCGACTTATCCGTGGACAGGCCCGGATACGACGCCGATCACCGTTGACGTGGCATCCAAATATGCCGTTCTCGTAAAGGCCTCCTCGGGCGAGATTCTTGCATCCTTAAATGCGGGCGTCAAGTTCTCCCCGGCATCCATGACCAAGGTGATGTCCCTGATTGTGGCGTGCGAGCATCTGACGGAGGAGGATCTCGAGCGTCGGTTGATATTTACACAGGATGTTGTTGATTACTGTACGAGCGGAGATTACGTTGGAACGGTCACGGCCTTGATCCCGTCGCGCGAGCAAATTCCCCAGTATCTCAACGATGAATTCCGCATTATCGACCTCCTGTACGGAATCGGTGTCCCCTCAGCATCCGACTGCGTGTATATGATCTATCGCGAGATCAGCGGATCGGAGAAGGCCTTTGTGGAGCTGATGAACCAAAAGGCACAGGAGCTTGGCCTTCGCGACACACACTTCGATAATGCCGTTGGATACGAGAGCGAGAACAATTATACGACCGCATCGGATATGGCGGCAATCCTGGCTTATGCCGTCCAAAATGAGCTGATCGCAGATATTCTCGGTCGTACCGAGATCTATACCTACAAGGGATATTACCAAAAGGAGGGGAAGGAAGCAACCTATCCGCGTCAGTTCAGCAGCTCCTTGGGTGAGCGCCTTGCTTCCTACAAGGATTCGTACAAGGTGGATTTCTCCCTGCAGAATGCCACGCTGCTCGGCGCAAAGACGGGATACCTTGAGGATGCGAATGGTGTGAAAAATCATTGCCTGGCCTTCTTCTGCAGAGGAAAAGCAGACGGAGAGATCTACGTTCTGATCCTCGGTGGCGGAGAGGACTACCAGCACCGCACCATGAAGGACGTCAAGGACATCATAGATGCTTATTTGAAATAAGTACCTTTTAGAGTGAGAAAACGCATCCTGCGCTTTCTCACTCTTTTTTATGTGCCGTATATACTAATACTGTATGAATTGCAAAGAGGAGGGAAATGCAATGCTTGTTACGAAGCCTTATATGCGGGAGCGCGCCGTTGAATATGCGAGAACCTGGGCCCTTCGAAGGAACCCGTTGTTTGCGGATTTCAGCGGGATCGGCGGAAACTGTACCAACTTTGTTTCACAATGCATCCTTGCGGGGAGCTGTGTCATGAATTACACACCGGACTTTGGCTGGTATTACATTTCGCTCAACGACCGCGCTCCGGCATGGAGCGGAGTGGAGTTTTTCTACGATTTTTTGACGGGCGCGGAGCCATTCGCATCCTCGAACGGAGGAGTGGGTCCCTATGCGGTGGAGGTGCGGCAGGAGGAAGCCGTTCCCGGGGACGTGATCCAGTATGCGAATGCAAGAGGCGATTGGTATCATACGGTGATGATCACGGGGATCGCAGATGGCGAGATTCTGGTTTCGGCACAGTCCAACGATGCATTGGACCGTCCGCTTTCCAGCTACAGCTATGCCAATGCGCGCTTTTTGCATCTGGAGGGCGTTCGGATCGAGCTGAACGACGACCGCTGCTATGCGCTGCTTCTTGGCGGAGGTGTCGCTTCCTCCTCGGAAGGATCCACCTAAAGCATTATACAATCAAAGCGCGGGTTGGCGTGATACTCTCGGCGGAGTATCCACGTCAACCCGCGCCCTTCAGGCCTTGACGGGAAGGCTTTATTCGTCGTCCTTTTTCTGCTTGGGAGTGGAATCGACGCGATTGAGGATCATCGTTGCGACTACGATCAGACCGATGACGATAAAGAGCAGCAGGGGGAAAAGCTCGTTTGCGATACCCGCATGGTAAAGCGTGGAGATCACGCCATGATCCATAATGGCGTCCGCACCGGGAATGTTAACAAGGATTGCTCCAAAGCCCATGGGAAGAAGCAGAGTGGGCTCCATTTTCTTCTTGATGGCAAGAAAGATCAGCAGTCCGCCAATGAGCCACATGGTAGGGTATCTCCACCCTCCGTTGGTAAACAGGGCGGGAATGTTGGAAAACAAGTCGGTCAAAAACTCCAAAATCTTCACTCCTTTTCTTTGAAAAAACTTCCCATTTGTTATATCATTTCGTATTCGTATTCTCAACCGAAAAATGTAGAATTTTTTTAAAAAACGGCAATAAAATCGAAAGGCGTTTACTTGGATCTTTTCTTGGGGGGACAGGCGCAGTCCAATGCTTTCGCCGAGCCAATGAAGCTCGGCGGCAGAGCACAGAAAGAGAGTGACCAAAATGCATCTCTGCATTTTGGTCACTCTCTTTTTCGGGGGGGCAGATTCTGAATGCCGAATCTACCGTTTGCTATTCCACCTCAATCTCTTCAATGTCCGCGCCGAGCGTGCGGAACTTATGAACGATATCGGCATATCCGCGTTTGATGTATTCCACGCCTCCGATCTCGGTCTTTCCTTCAGCGGCAAGGCCGGCAATAATGAGTGCCGCGCCTGCACGAAGATCCATGGCATCCACGGGAGCGCCCATGAGGTGATTGCCTCCTACAAAGGTTGCCGATCGGCTGTCCAGAATGATGTTTGCTCCCATCTTGCGAAGCTCCTCCGCGTAGCGGAAGCGGTTCTCCCAAATGCTTTCCTGTATGCAGCTGATGTTGTTTGCCATACAAAGCAGGGGAGCAAACTGGGGATGCATATCCGTAGGAAATCCGGGATAGGGAAGCGTTTTAATGTTGACGTTCCGAAGCTCTCCCGTGGAACGGACGAGAATGGAATCGTCGCCTTCCTCCACCTGAACGCCCATCTCGGTCAGCTTTGCCGTCACGCTTTCCACGTGCTTGGGAATGACCGAACGGATCTGTACCCATCCGCCCGTTGCGGCGGCAGCGACCATAAAGGTGCCTGCCTCGATCATGTCGGGGATGATCGTATAGGAGCATCCGTGCAGGGATTGTACCCCTCGGATCTTGATTACGGAGGTTCCGGCTCCCGTGATGTTTGCTCCACAGGAATTGAGGAAATTTGCAAGGTCAACGATGTGCGGCTCGCGTGCGGCATTGTCGATTACGGTCAAGCCCTCTGCAAGGGTTGCTGCAAGGATCACGTTTACGGTTGCACCGACTGAGGCAACGTCAAAATAGACCGAGTTTCCGTGAAGTCCGTTGCTTGCCTGCAGGCAGATGTAGCCGCTGTCTGTGGTGACCTCTGCACCGAGCGCCTCGAAGCCCTTGAAGTGCTGATCGAGCGGACGGCTTCCAAAGTCACAGCCGCCGGGCCAGCCCACCGATGCCTTGTGGAAGGCACCAAGCTCTGCTCCAAGGAGGTAGGTCGATCCGCGAAGATGCTTGACCAGCTCCAAGGGGGCCGATCCTTGAACGATGGCTTTGGTATCGATGCGGATGGCACAATCGCCTCTGCGGGAGATCTCCGCGCCCATGGATTCGAGAATCCGAAGGGAAATATCAATATCACTAACGTCCGGGATGTTGTCCAGAACGCAAACTCCGCCGACCAGAATGGTTGCAAAAAGAATTGGCAGTGCCGCGTTCTTCATGCCGCTGACGGGAATCTCCCCGTGAAGCGGCTGTCCGCCTCGGATCACGATTTTCGTTGGCATAGCTTTGCTCCTTGGGGAACGCTCCCCACTCCTTTGGTGTGATTTCGTGCGCGTTGCATCCGATCTGCGATGCAGAAATTGCCTGCCTTTCGGATGCTCCGCTTCTATTATAGCATAGATTTTTCCAAAAAGAAAGTTTTATTTTTCTTTTTTTCAAAAAAAAGAAAAGAGAGAAGGATTCGACGCATCAACAGTCTATGCGACTTTCGGGGCAGCGGTTACGAAAGGAATATGGCCCGATAGTAGGCGACTGTCAGATCCACGACCAGATTATAGCTTCGGGTCCCCTCGGGCGCTCCCTGGGAGGTAAGGTATCCGTTGTTGACGGATTGGCTGACCGAGGCTGCAACGTTATCACGGTATTTTTCAAAGAAAACGCGGTAAGCCGCACGCTCGCCTTGGATCTCTCGGCAGAGAGAGGCGTAGCTTTGCTTGTAGAGCTCGCGGTCCGCAGAATAAAGTGCGGAGGCGACGTACTCATAAACACTGAGCGTTCCACTGTAACGGATATAGGAATCCTCCGATTCCATGCATACCAGAAAAGCAACGAAGTTCGCCTCATCCTCCCGTGCGATCCCTCGTTGATGCGCCAGCTCGTGGGCGGCCGTAAAGGGGATGGTATAGTCGGGGAAGTGAACGTTGATATTTGCTTCGCCCGTAAAAAAGGTATAGACCCCCGTGATATGCGTATAGGACATTGGCTCGCTCAACAGAACGGGCTTTGCCTTACTGTAAAAGGTATCAATGAAGGGATATTTTGCATGTACGCGATCATAGGCGTCCAGCAGCTTTTGATTCATTTCGGAAATGGAATAGGGCATAGTCGAGCTTCCGCTGTCCGAGAAGGAGATTGCATCCGAAAGGGTGTTCAGGTCATCCGCCAGGATCGCGGCCGTTTTGGCAAGCTCCTCCTTGCTTACCTTCTTTCGCTCCAGCTCCAGCTTTTCTGCAAGAGGGGTTCCGAAATAGCCTGCGGCAAAGGTCCATACAAAAAGAATCGCTACGGACAAAAGGAGGGAGAGAAGGATTCCCAAAAAAACGAGAACGGAGCGTCGGCTATCGCAGTAGCGGCGGTAGGCAAGCACGATCAAGAGAATCAAAAGGATGGGAAGGGAGAGCAGGAGAAGCTCGGCGAAGGAAAAGGGGATCCAGACGGTCAGATAGGCCATCAGGCGGCGGCAAAAGGCGCCCACCGTGCCGTTGAAGAAATCTGCAAAGGGGACGCACAGGCGGAAGGCAAGATACAGAATCAGGCTCAGCGCGCCGAGAAGATAGATTCCAAGGCAGACGCGAGGAAGCTTTTTCGGTGTATTGGATTTGGAATGCATTCCTTACTCCTTTCCGTTTTGAAATTTCAGAGGGATTGCATTTGGAAGTACCTGTTCAATCAGATCCAGCATATCCTGCGGCAAGGGAGCCGTGAGGCAGAGGCTTTCCCCCGTGGTTGGGTGTGGGAAGGTCAAAGCATAAGCATGTAGCGCGTGACGCGGAATCCGATCGCTTTCGCATCCGTAGAGATCATCGCCCGTAATCGGATGGCCAATCGATGCAAAATGCACCCGAAGCTGATGCGTACGCCCGGTCAAAGGATTGGCTTGAACCAGCGTGTGTCCGTTCCCAACGGCAAGAACCCGGTATTCCGTCAGAGCGTGATCCGCATCCGGGGCATCGTGGGGACACACCTCGCGCAGAATGATGCTTTGCTCCGTGCGGTGCAGGGAGGCATCGATCCGTCCGCATTCCTGCGTCATCTCCCCATCCAAAACGGCGAGATAGGTCTTCCGTATTTCTCCGTCCTGCATAGAGCGGGTCATCTTTCCTGCGCTGAGCTTGTTGCGTGCGATCAGGAGAAGTCCGCTTGTGTTGCGGTCCAGACGGTTGATGGGGCGAAAGACAAAGGAGCCGCCCAGTGGCGCGTAGCGGAAGGCAAGCGCGTTTGCAACGGTGTCGTCGTAGTGATCGCGGGAGGGGTGTGTAGGCATGTTCGCGGGCTTGGCAGGGACAACCAGATCGGCGTCCTCGTAGAGGATCTGCAACGGAAGCTCGACGGGAGCAAGAGCGGTGTTTGCGCAGGTGTCCTCGGTGGTAACCGAAAGAACATCACCGACCTGCAGACGGTAGCGCACCGTTTTATGCTCGCCGTTGACAAGGATGCCGTCCGGACGGTATTT
>JAFOGE010000235.1 GCA_017386965.1 Clostridia bacterium | reverse complement strand
GGGGAGCATAAGAAGCTGTGAGGTGGGCGTGACCTGGCGAAGACCTGCGTTGAGCTGCTCAAAGAGGATACGCTCATGCGCGGCGTGCTTGTCAACGAGGAGCATCTTGTCCTCGACCTCCACGATAACGTAAGAATGAAAGACCTCTCCCACGATGCGGTAGGAAGGGATCTCGCGCGGTGCCTCCTCCTGCGCAGGCTTTTCCTGCACGGGTGCGGCTTTTTCTTGCACAGGTGCAACCGTTTCTTGCACGGGCGCAACCGTTTCCTGCACGGGTGCAACCGTTTCCTGCACGGGGGCAGAATGTTCTTGCACAGGTGCGGATTTTTCCTGCACGGGGGCAGGCTTTTCCGATAGCGTTGCGGCAGGCACCGGTGCGGATACGGGATTTTTTGCGGTTGCAACCGTAGGAAGGGTTCCTCGGTTGTCCACCGTGACCTCCGGCACCCGTTCCTCAATAACGGGAATCTTTGTTGCCGGACGGTTATCCACGTACAGGTTGCGATATTCCTGTGCCGTCATCCGCGTTTGCGGCTGCGGCTGGGTTTCGCCCTTCAGATCATAGGAAAGCTGACGCGAGGAGAGGGCTTGCTTCTTTCCGTCCTCTACGGGGAGCGTTGCGTCGGAAACTCTTCCGCCTGCAAAGGTGCTTCCCTTCCGCTTTCCAACGTAAAGCTCTACCGAGGGACGCTCGGAATTGGACTCCAGCGCGGTACGTACGGTGTAATAGATGGTTTCAAATACCGGCTTCTCGTTGGAGAACTTGACCTCCAGCTTTGCGGGATGCACGTTGACATCCACGCGAGAGGGATTGATGGAAAGATAGAGAACACAGGCCGGGAATTTCTCCGGAGGGAGATAGGACGTGTAGGCCTGCTCCAAGGCCGCCATGGCGGTCTTACTCTTGACGTAACGGCCGTTGATAAAGAAGTTCTGATAATTTCGATTGGCCTTGACGTTGTCGGTACGTCCAATGAATCCGCGCACGCGGATCCCTTCGTTTTCGCTGTCCACCTCGATCAAACGGGTGGCAAATTCCTTGCCGAATACGGCATAGATGGTATTTTTGAGGTTGCCGTCGCCCGCTGTTTCCAGCTTTATGCTTCCATCCACGATCAAGCGTACTGCAATGTGCGGATTGGAGAGCGCCACGCGCTCGACGTTCGCGGTCACCGCCATCGACTCGGTGATGTCCTTTTTCAGGAACTTCCGACGTGCGGGGACGTTGGCAAACAGATTCTCAACGATGACCGAGGTACCCGTGGAGCATCCCTGCTCACAAAGGGATACGATCTCGCCGCAGTGCGCCTCCAAAAGCGTTCCGAAGGGTGCTTCCTCGGTCTTGGAAAGAATACGCAGATCGGAAACCGATGCGATCGCGGCCAGCGCCTCTCCGCGAAAGCCCAGCGTCAGAATGCCGTCGAGGTCCTCCGCATTGCGGATCTTGCTCGTGGCATGACGGCGGATAGCAGTGGGAATATCCTCTGCATCCATACCGCAGCCGTTGTCGGTAACGCGCATCAGCGTTACGCCGCCGTTCTGGATCTCCACCGTAATGCGTGTAGCACCCGCATCAATGGAATTCTCCATCAGCTCCTTGATCACCGAGGCGGGACGGTCCACGACCTCACCTGCGGCAATCAGATTTGCAACGGCAAAGGGTAAAACGTTGATCCTTGGCATTGGCCTATCTCCTTTCGTTTCAGTTTGGGAACGATCCCCTTACTGCAGTCTTTTCTTCAAGTCAAACAGGAAGGACATACACTCAAAGGGGGAAAGCGCGTTGAGGTCCACCGCCTTCAGCTCGGCGATCACCTGCTCGTTCATACAGTCGTCCAGCGAGATCAGACTGTCATCCTTCTCGGCGGCCTTTTTCCGCTTGCCGATGCCGCCCTCGGTCCCCTCGGAAAGCGCCTTAGAGGTTTCCTCCACCGAGGCCAGGACCTCGCGTGCGCGCTTGATGACCTCGTTTGGCAGCCCTGCAAGCTTTGCCACCTCGATGCCGTAGCTGTCGTCGGTGGAGCCGCGCAGGATCTTGCGCAGGAAGGTAATGCTGTCCCCGCGCTTCTTGGCGGCAATATTGTAGTTCACGATTCCCTCAAACTCCTCCTCCATGGAGGTCAGCTCGTGGTAGTGCGTGGCAAAAAGCGTCTTTGCGCCGATCCTTCGGCTATTGGTGTATTCCACGATGGCGCGCGCGATGCTCATGCCGTCAAAGGTGGAGGTACCGCGTCCGACCTCGTCATAGATGATCAGACTGCGCTTCGTGGCATTCTTGAGAATGTAGGAAACCTCATTCATCTCCAGCATGAAGGTGGATTGTCCCGATGCCAGATCGTCCGATGCGCCAACGCGGGTAAAGACCTTGTCCACCACTCCGATGCTTGCCTCTGCGGCAGGCACGAAGGAGCCGATCTGCGCCATCACGGTGATGAGTGCCACCTGTCGCATATAGGTGGATTTTCCCGCCATGTTGGGGCCGGTGATGAGCATCAGACGGTTCTTGTCCGTATCCAGCATGGCATCATTCGGAACAAAGTAGGTATCCTTGACGAATTGCTCCACGACAGGATGTCTTCCGTCCTTGATAAAGATCGCGTCGCTCTGATCCACCTCGGGACGGACGTACTTGTTTTTGCTTGCCACAGTGGCAAGAGAAAGATAGACGTCCAGCTCGGCCAAAAGGGCAGCCGTGCGCTGAATGCGCGCGCTCTGCTCGGCCACAAAATTGCGGATCTCCTGGAACAACTCGTACTCCAAGGCGCAGATGCGGTCTGCCGCCCCCAGTACGGTGGCCTCCATGTCCTTGAGCTCCTGCGTGATGTAACGCTCGCAGTTGGAGAGCGTCTGCTTGCGGATATAGCGGTCCGGCACCTGCGAAATGAGGGACTTCGTCACCTCGATGTAATAACCGAAGACCTTGTTGTAATTGACCTTGAGGGTCTTGATGCCCGTGGTCTCGCGCTCCTCCTCGGCGATCTTCTCGATCCAGCCCTTTCCGTCCTTCATCACGGCGCGCAAATGGTCCACGTCACGGTCATAGCCGTCGGCGATGATGCCGCCCTCGCGCAGGGAGAAGGGGGGATCCTCGCAGATGGCCTTCGAGATCCTTTGGTACACGTCGGCAAGCGGATCCATCTCCTCGCAGATGGCACGGAGCTTTTCGCTCTTGCAATCGACAAGCAGGCCGCGAAGCTCGGGAAGAATGGCCGCCGTGTTGCTGATAGCGCGCAGATCCTTGGCATTTGCCGTGCCGTACACAGCGCGCGTCACAAGACGCTCCAGATCCAGAACGTGAGAGAGCAGCTCACAGATCTGCTGACGCAGCATAAAATCTCCGCAAAGCTCCTCTACCGCTCCTTGCCTTGCCACAATGGCAGAGGGAGAGAGCAGCGGACGCTCCACCCATGCGCGCAGCATACGCGCGCCTGCGGCGGTTTCGGTCTTGTCAAGCACCCAAAGAAGGGATCCCTTCTTTTCCTTGGTGCGCATGGATTCCGTAAGCTCAAGATTGCGTCTGGTATTCAGATCCATCTCCAGATACTGCCCGCCCGTATAGACGTTCAGCTCACGGATATAGGAGGTATCGTTCTTTCCCATGTCGGAAAGATAATGCAGAAGCGCACCCGTGGCTAACACCAGCGGCTTGTCCTCAAGCGCTTCGGGGCGCAGGGTTTGGGAAAACTGCTCGCGCAATCTTGCCTCGGCCTCGGCAGGGTCAAAGCGCCCCGCCTGCGCATCCGAGAGGGTGATCTCGGGATGGGCCTGCAGAAAAGCGCCGACCTCCCCCATGTGCGCGCGGTTGAGATTGCAGATCACCTCGCGAGGCGCATAGGTGGCAAGCTCGTTTTTCAAGTGCGTGTGAATGGAATCCCCCTCAAAGGAGGTGGCAGAGATCTGCGCGGTGGAAATATCCGCAAAGCAAATCCCCGCGGAATTCTCGTTCATATAGATCGCGCAGAGATAATTGTTCTTTTGCTCGGAGAGCAGATTGGATTCGATCAACGTTCCGGGAGTAACGACACGGATGACCTCTCGCTTGACCAAGCCCTTGGCAAGAGCGGGATCCTCGGTCTGCTCGCAGATG
The DNA here is from genome assembly GCA_017386965.1 of Clostridia bacterium. GTDB lineage: Bacteria > Bacillota > Clostridia > Oscillospirales > CAG-272 > UMGS1865. Next base: position 945 of record JAFOGE010000235.1, on the reverse strand, counting down.
GCCACCTTATAGCCCTTCTCGATCAGCCTTCCGATATAGCTCTCGGACGAATGGAAGGGCACGCCGCACATGGGGGCGCGCTCGGCCTCGCCGCAATCCCTGCCCGTCAGCGTCAGCTCCAGCTCACGCGAGGCAAGAATGGCGTCGTCAAAGAACATCTCGTAAAAGTCCCCCAATCGGTAGAACACCAGATAGTCCTTGTATTGATTTTTGATTTCAAAGTATTGTTCCATCATCGGTGTCATGAACGTCTACGCTCCTTCTTCGATGCTCAAAAAATCAGTGGCAGCCTCCGCAGGTGCTGCAGTTATGGGTGCAGCCCGAGGGCTCCTCCCCTGTGATCTGCGTCATAATGGTTTGGTTAACGCTGTTCATCAGCTCGTTAACAACGGCTTGCGTGCGGTTCAGCTCTGCAAAAACGGCATGCTCGGTGATCAGCGTGTAAAGCTCATCCGTGCGGCGCTGAATGGCCTCGATCATCTGCATATCGCGGTCGCTCTTGGCCACCTCATTCTGCATTGCCTTTTGCTGGACCTCATATTCGATCATCAGCTTTTGCAGACCGCGGTCGCTCTCATAGGCCTTCTTAGCCTCCTCCAGTGCGATCAGTCTTTTGTCATCCTTCAGCTTTCTGCCAAGCTCGGCAGCCAATTCAAAAATTTCCATGGTATTGATCCTCTCTGTACTTGTATATCATCGTTCTTGTTTTTTATTCTCTCTCGCCGTATAGCGCAAAGGCGTCGGCGCGGTCGATGCGGACGTTGACAAAGCATCCCTTCTCCTCGGGCTTCCCCTCAAAGAAGACGATCTTGTTGCCCTCGGTGCGTCCCGAATAGAGCGCGGAGTTGGTCTTGCTCTCCCCGTCGCAAAGCACCCGGAGGGTCTTCCCGACCAGGGGCTGGTTTCTTTCCTTCCCGATCTCGTTCTGCGTTTGCAAAAGGCGTT
>JAFOGE010000234.1 GCA_017386965.1 Clostridia bacterium | reverse complement strand
GATAACGGCCTGCGAAACGGTGGTGCCGAGATAACTCTCCGCATCCGCCTTCAGCTTCTGCAGAATCATTGCAGAGAATTCCTGAGGCGTATAGGACTTTCCGTCCACGGCCTTCTTATAACCGGATCCCATCTCTCTCTTGATGGAGATGATGGTTCTGTCGGGGTTGGTGATCGCCTGTCTTTTTGCAACCTGACCGACCATTCTCTCGCCGGTCTTGGAAAATGCGACAACAGAGGGAGTCGTTCTGGCTCCTTCGGGGTTCGGAATAACGATCGGCTCAGAGCCCTCGTAAACAGCAACACAAGAGTTGGTTGTACCCAAGTCAATACCAATGATTTTTCCCATGATTCAAATCCTCCAAATTATATCAATAAATTATAAACAAAACAAACAGCGCGGCAAGATCAATTTGCAACCTTAACCATCGCATAACGAATCACACGATCCCCCTTGGCATATCCCTTCTGATACACCTCAACGATCTCGGATTCTCCGTAGGCCTCGTCCTCAACGTGCATGACTGCGTTGTGCAGGTTGGGATCAAAGGTCTTGGTTTCCACCTCGGAAACCCCCATCTTTTCAAGCGCCTCGCCAAAGGCCTTCTCCGTCAGCTCAAGTCCTTTTTTTACGGCCTCGAAATTTTCAGAGCCGCTTGCGCGCTCCAGATTGTCCAGGATCGGGAGCAGATTGGCGATGCAATCGCTGTATGCGTCCGCATAAACCGCTTCCTTCTCCTTCGCGCTTCTCTTGCGGAAGTTATCGTACTCCGCCATCATACGCATATATTTATCCTCGCACGCCGCAAGAGCCTCTGCCTTGGCCTCCAGCTCCTTTTCGCGTGCAAGAAGCTCGGATTCCAGCTTCTTTTGCTTCTTCTTCTCTGCCTTCTCCGCCTTCGCATCCGTTTGGACGGCAGCCTCTGTTTCCTCGGCTGCGGCAGTCTGCTTTTTAGTTTCCTCCATCGGAAGTTCCTCCGTTCAGTTCTTTATTCTCCTGCAACATATTCGAAATATTCCCGCTCAAGCCCTCCAGCGTTGCCAACACCTTGGCGTAATCCATACGCCGCGGTCCGATCACGCCAATGGCACCGACGGTTCTTCCGTCCTTTACGATCGGCTTGAATACCAGTGCCGAGTTGTTCATAACCTTGACCTGGCTCTCCGATCCGATCATAATGTTAATATCATCGTTTTGGGTCTGGGACACCAGATTGAGGATGTCCTCCTTTTTCTCCAGAGTGCCAAGCAGCTCCTGCAAATGCCCTACGTCACTGTATTCGGGATACTGTAACAGGCGGTTGATGCCGCTGACGCTCATCTCTCCCTCGTCCAGCTCCCGAAGCAGGGCGTAAATGGTCTTGACGGCAACGCCGACCTGCCATGCACCCTCCCCCATCCGGGCTTCCATATCCATCAGAAGCGGAAGCGTGATCTGCTCCGCAGGGATCCTCGTCATGTAGGTGTTCAGAAGACTTGCCAGCTTGGCAAGGGATTCCTCCGTGATCTCACTCTCGGTACGGATATGCTTGGTCTTTACGGTTCCGGAGGAGGTGACCGCCACCAAAATATAGTGGGTAGGCTCCAGATAGATCGCCTCGTACTTTGCGATGCTGACCGAGGAAACCTTCGGCTTGATCGCAATACCCGTATAGTTGGTCAGATTGGATGCCAGATTGGACGCTGCCTTGAGGATCTGGTCCAGCTCCCCCATCTTGGCACGCAGAAGATTGTTGATCTGCGCGATCTCGTGGGTAGTCATGGCATAATGCTCCAGAAGCGTATCTACGTAGAAGCGAAGTCCCAATTCACTCGGAACACGTCCCGCTGATGCATGCGGTTGCTCGAGATATCCCATCTCCTCCAGCTCCGCCATCTCATTTCGGATGGTAGCAGAGGAACACTTCAACTGCTGATTTTGCAGAATGTACTTGGAGCCAACCGGTCCGCCGCCCTCGATGTGCGCATCAACGATTGCTTTTAATATTTGCTTTTTTCGCTCGGTTAATCCGCGATTCTCAGAACTCACGTCGGTTTCGCCCCTTTCTGCTTCCGTTTTAGCACTCTTTTGTTGTGAGTGCTAATCTACGATACAAATTTACCACTTTTGCGCCGGTTTGTCAAGAGCTTTTCCTGTTTTTCTTATGAACAAATTGTAAATATCGCATCCGAGTGCTAAAAAAGAAGGCAAAAAGAAGGCCACAGACCCAATCTTGGGCCTGTGACCTTCATTTTTCTTGTTTTCCTTATTTAATACGCATTCTTTTCAGCAATCGGGCGCAGAGGCTGTCAGATCGCATGCACACCCAGCGACTTGTCTGCGTGGTCGGCATCAAGACCGTACTTCTTCGCCTTACGGAACTCAAAGAACTTCTTGGAAACCTCCGGGAAGAGCGCGTAGGAGAGAACGTCCTCGTCCTGCTCCAGATACTGCGCGATCTCGGCGCGGAGCTGCTCCAGCTCGGGCTTGAGATCATCCGCAGGACGGTAGGTGATAGGCTTCTCGTCCCCAATGATCTTCTTGACGAATGCGGGATCGATCGGCACGGGCGTCTTTCCATAGTCGCCGTGAACGATTCCCTTGAACTCCTTGGTCACCGTCTTGTATCGCTCGCCCATGATTACATTGAACACGGCCTGCGTGCCCACGATCTGAGAGGAGGGAGTGACAAGCGGAGGATAGCCAACGTCCGCACGGACTCTCGGGACCTCCTCCAGCACCTCGGTCAGCTTATCCGACTTCCCTGCCTGTGCCAGCTGGCTCATCAGGTTGGAGAGCATTCCGCCGGGCACCTGGTAAAGCAGAGCGTTCACGTCCACCTTGAGTGCCTTCGGATTGAGCAGACCGTCGGACAGATACCTCTCGCGCAGAGGCGTAAAATACTTGGTAATACTGTCGAGCTTGCTAAGGTCGATGCCGGTATCGTAGGGTGTTCCCTGCAGAGCGGCAACCATAGCCTCCGTGGGAGGCTGGGAGGTACCCATAGCCATAGGAGAGATCGCGGTGTCGATGACGTCCACGCCGGCCTCCACAGCCTTCATCAAGGTCATCGAGGCAAGACCCGAGGTGTAGTGGGTATGCAGCTGGATGGGAAGCTTGACCGATTCCTTCAGCACCTTCACCAGCTCGTAGGCATCGTAGGGCTTGAGCAGTCCCGCCATATCCTTAATGCAGATGGAATCCGCTCCCATCTCCTCCAGGAGCTTTGCATACTTGGAGTAATACTCCATCGTATAGACCGGACCCGTGGTGTAGGAGAAAGCGGCCTGCACGTGTCCACCCTCGCGCTTGGTTGCGTTGATGGCGGTCTTGAGGTTTCTCGGATCGTTGAGCGCGTCAAAGATACGGATGATGTCGATTCCGTTGGCGATGGACTTCTGCACGAAGTATTCCACAACGTCGTCCGAATAGTGACGGTAGCCCAGGATATTCTGTCCGCGGAAAAGCATCTGCAGCTTGGTGTTCTTGACCTGCTCACGGATCTTGCGCAGACGCTCCCAGGGATCCTCATTGAGGAAGCGCATGCAGGCGTCAAAGGTCGCACCGCCCCATGCCTCCAGAGAATGGTAGCCCACCTTATCCATAGCAGACAGGATCGGCAGCATTTCCTCGGTGGTCATGCGTGTTGCAATCAGCGACTGATGCGAGTCGCGAAGGACTGTTTCTGTAATTTTTACCGAATTCATCATATTCTAACTCCTATGAGATTGGTTTTAGGCGAAGCAAGCCAGAAGAACGCCTGCGGCGACGGCAGAGCCGATAACGCCGGCCACGTTCGGTCCCATGGCATGCATGAGCAGGAAGTTGGAGGGATCTGCCTTCTGCCCCTCCTTTTGCGCAACGCGTGCCGCCATGGGAACGGCGGAAACGCCGGCAGAGCCGATGAGCGGATTGATCTTACCACCCGTCAGCTTGCACATAATCTTGGCGGTGAGAAGGCCGCCAAAGGTAGAAATCATAAAGGCAACAAGGCCAAGCACGATGATGAGCAGGGTCTTTCCGCTCAGGAAGTTCTCGGCTACGGCCGTTGCGCCGACGCTGATACCGAGGAAGATCGTGACGATGTTCATCAGCGCATTCTGCGCCGTGTCGGACAACCGTCCCGTAACGCCGCTGACGTTAAGCAGATTTCCAAACATCAGGCATCCGATCAGAACCAGCGCGTCAGGCACGATGAGTGCTACAATGATCGTGACCGCGACCGGGAAAATGATCTTCTCGGTCTGGGAAACCTTACGCAGCTCCGTCATCCTGATCTTGCGCTCCTCGGGAGTGGTCATCAGACGCATCAGAGGGGGCTGGATCAGGGGAATGAGGGCCATGTAGGAATAAGCCGCGATAGCGATCGCGCCGAGCAGCTCGGGTGCAAGGGTCTTGGTGACCGTAATGGCGGTCGGACCATCCGCGCCTCCGATGATACCGATCGAGGCGGCCTCCTCCGGAGTGAACACGCCGGAGATCAAGGCTCCCGCAAAGGCCACGAAAACGCCAAACTGTGCGCCCGCACCGATCAGAAGGCTCTTGGGGTTGGAGATCAGGGGGGTAAAATCGGTCATCGCGCCGATGCCGATAAAGACAAGGCAGGGGTACAGACCGGTCTTAACGCCGATATACAGAATATCGATCAGACCGCCGTGACGTAGGATTTCACCGTAGTTGATCTCGCCTGCCGTCATAAAATAATCGGAATGGAACATATTGCCGCCGGGAAGATTGGTCAGCAGCATTCCGATGGCGATGGGAAGCAACAGAAGCGGCTCAAACCCCTTCACAATGGCCAGATACACCAGCACGCAAACGATGGCAAGCATCAGGAGTGTTTGCCAGGTGGCGGCGTCCACGCCGTTGATCAGTCGGTAGATACCGGTTGACTCCCAAAAGTTTTGCAAGCTTTCCAGTAAACTCATGAAAACCGATTCCTTTCTTTCAACGTATTGCGATTTGTCGAAAGGGATCAGTTCAGGGTCACAAGAACTGCGTCGGTGGCAACCGATGCGCCCTGTGTCGCCTCAACGGTGGCAACCACGCCATCCTCGGGAGCGAGAATGTCGTTCTCCATCTTCATGGCCTCCAGCACGCAAAGCACGTCGCCCTTCTTCACGGAGTCGCCGGCCTTGACGTTGACCTTGATCAGCGTGCCGGGCATGGGAGCCTTAATGGCAATTGCTCCGGCGTTGCCCTTGGGGGCAGCCTTGGGAGCGGCGGGTGCAGCCTTGGGAGCAACGGGAGCTGCGGGAGCTGCGGGAGCGGCCGCAGGTGCAGCCACGGGAGCAACGGGAGCTGCGGGAGCCGCGCATGCGTCGAGCTCCTCTACTACAACGTCATAGGGAATGCCGTTAACCGTAACACGATAATTTTTCATAGTTGATACCATAATACCTTTCTTATATTCTTCGGCTTACATTTTGCGTCTTCTTGCAGAATCCACTCTCTTGAAGGAAACCACGCGAAACGCTCCCGTGTTCCCTTCCTCTCCGCGCATTGCACGGATCGCCGCTACGATCGCGGCAATGACTGCTCCGTCATCCTCGGGCGTACCAAACGCTTGTTCCTCGGAAGGCTTGGAGGGATTCTCCGCAGCAGAGGGCTCGATAAAGGTCTTGATCTTCTTTTTTTTCTTTTTTCTGTGAAGTGCGGAATGCATCAGCTCAATGGCGCCCCAAAGAATGATCAGCACCAAAAAGATCGTCAGCATCCCCTGCAGGGTGACGATTCCTGCCTGCGAGGCGCGGTCGCCAAAGGAGAGCGCTCCTTCTTCCGCCGTTGCGGCAAGAGAAAACAGCATCGTTTTCATGGCTCACCTCACATCAAAGGGGGAGGTTGCAGTGCTTGCGCACAGGCGCGGCACCGTTCTTGACCAGGAGCATATACACGGCCGAGCAAATGCGCTGACGCAGCTCTGCCGGGTCGATCACGTCGTCAATGCTTCCGTCACAGGCAGCCGCCTCGGGGGACGCATGCTTTTCTACCCATTCCTTCTCCAGAGAGGCTCTGGTCACGCTCTGTGTGATGCGATCATTCCAGAGGAATGCTACCGCCGCCGCAGGATCCATCACGCTGATCTCGGTGTTGGGGAGTGCATAGACCATATCAGCGCCAAGTGCCTTGGAGCCCATCAGCGTAAACGCCGCGCCGTATGCTTTTCCGGTAACCACGGTGATCTTGGCGCAATCTGCGGAAGCATAGGCCATGGCAAGCTTGCCAAGCTGAGCGGCAAGAGGCGCCGCCTCGGCCTCAGCGCTCACCTGAACGCCAATGCTGTCTGTAAGCGTGATCACGGGAATCGAGAAGCTATCGCAGAAGGAGATCAGCTTGGCCGCCTTCTTTGCGCCGTCGGCAGTAAGGACACCGCCCTTCTCTGCCGCGTTGTTGGCAATGACACCGCAGGTCACACCACCAAAGCGGGCAAATGCCGTCAGCATCTCGTCGGCATATCCGGCACCGACCGTCAGATACAGTCCGGCATCGGCAAGCTGTCCGAGCAGCTCAGCACCCGTCAGCCCCTCTGCCGAAACCGTGCGGTTCACATCGTCGGTAATCTCCTCAGCGATCACGCCCTCCGCGTTGTTGGAGGGGAGAAGCGCAAGCAGGGTCTTGACCTTGGCGAGTGCGTCGGCCTCACTCTCAGCCAGCACCGAGGAAAGTCCGGTTGCTGCAGCGTGCGTTGCCTCGCCGGCCTCCTTGCCGATCAGGAAGGGAGCGTTTACAAAAAGCTCCGAGCTTCCCTTGACGGTAACCGTCATATCGAACATGGCCGCAACAGTTGCCGAAAGGCCCGCGCAAACACCGCTCACCAGAGCGATCTGCGGGATCACGCCGGAGGCGTCACTCACCGTCTTAAGGAATGTTCCGTAGGCAGACAGTACCGTCGAGCCATCCGCAAGGATCGCTCCCGCACTGTCAAACATACCGACGACAGGCGCCCCGTTCTTGATTGCCATTGCGTAAAGCGATGCGATCTTCTCGGCCTGCAAGGCGTCAAAGGCACCCTTTCTGCGATCGCTGTCCTGCGCAAACGCATAGACCAGCTTGCCGTCCACGGCTCCGTAGCCGCACACAACACCCGTCAGCTCGCCGTCTGCTCTCTTAATCAACGAGCCGATCTGTGCAAAGGTTCCGGGATCAAAAAGTGCAGATACCTTTGCAAGACCTGCTGTTGTAGTTCCTTTCTCCATAAAAATGCCCTCCAAAAAATACTTGGATTTCGGGGATCGAACACGAAATTCTCGAAGAATAAACCATCCTACCCCAGTTTAATTTTATTATAACATAGCCTACCCGAAAAGTCAAACCGCGCGCGCCTTTATTTTATGAATAATATGTAAAGATTTGTCGTGAAGTGTCCGTGACAACACAAAAAAAGAGCAAGACTCACATTCTTGCTCTTTTTTGGGAGAACCAATCACTCCTCAATCGTGACGTAGGCGCACACGGCGTTGTGAT
>JAFOGE010000233.1 GCA_017386965.1 Clostridia bacterium | reverse complement strand
GTTTCCCGGACGAGAAAATTTGTATAAAATCTCCCTTTTTCTGCTTAAAAATTCATTTTTTGAAGAAAAAAAGAAAGAAAAGCAGAGGTCGGCTCTGTATATTTCCATTGTTTTCCTCGAAAGGAACGATCTTTTACTGGACGGAGATCTTCAAATATGCTATACTGTGTGTAGAAAAACCGGTTGTGTTCGGTTTTTGTTTGAAGGAAAAGGAAAAAATATTCATTTTTTTGAAACTGTATAAAAAAGCAAAAAGGAGGAGATCCGAAAATGAAAAAGCGAACCCGGCGAAGCAAAAGCGAAAGGAGCATTGCAAGAAGCGTCCTACATACCGAGCTTTTCTTTCTTATGCTTTGCGGAATTGCGCTCCTGATCGAATATCTCTCGGCACGGACGCAAAACCCGATCCTTGCCGATTCTCAATATCCCGCAATGGCAGAATACCTCGTTGCGGGGATCGTGATCGCGGTCGGCACCTTCGTCTGCGCAGATCTTTTGGAGCGCGAGCAGAAGCAGAAGGAGTGAGATGCGGAATTCCGCATCTCACTCCTTCCCTTTTATTGCTCTGCCGCGATCTCAAAAATACGCTTTCCTGCCTCCTGCAAATTGATCTTGTCCACCGCATAGGCATGCCGCAGAAGATCCGCGGGAACGTAATCGTCGTATTTCTCAAAGACAGGAATCTCCTTCCCGGAAACGAGCGACTGCGCATTCACCTCTCCGCAGGAAAGCTTTTCCGAAAGACGTGCAATCAACTCCTCCGGTGTCCCCTGCGACATCTTGAAGGTAAGATAATAGCAGCCCTCATACTCCAACCCGTTGATTCCAAGCTCCCGATTCTCCGTTGCGATCAGCTTCCGCATTGCACGGAAGGAGCGCGTTCCAAGCCAAGGGAACAGGCAATAGGAAAAGCCACCCAGATGCACAAGCGAGTGTTGTAGCATTCCCGTGTTGCGTGCCACGTGGCGTGCCAGGTCCAACCGCTTCTGCGCGTTGGGCTTGAGATAGGGATAGACGGTGTCCTCCAGGAGAACCTGCTTCATCCGCTCCAGAATCCGCGTGTGGATCTCGCCGTAATCTCCCGGCCAGGATACCTCCATCTTTCCTTCCACACCCTTGACATAGATCAGCTTGTGCGCAATATCCAGCTCCTCGACCTCCCAGACGCGTCCGGCCAGTGCAAAGCGATCTCCCACCGGAGGCGGCGTTGTAATGGTTCCGATCTCATCCGCCTCGCAACGCACAGTATAATCCTCGGAATCCTTGAAAACCGCATAAAACTTAAAGCTTCGAAGCAATCGCTCGCCCGCAAGCCCCACGATGAGTGTTTTTTCGTCGGTCATCTCCAAAAAATCGTTGTTCAGCATCGAAAGAATCAAGACCTTATAATCCTCCTGCGGAACCTCCGCAAAGGGCGGCAGTCCAAGCACGCGCTCGGCCAGCCTGCGCGGAGAAAGCTCCCCGGAGGATGCCAAAACGCTGAGCGTCTGATGGAACAAAAGACTGTACGGCAGCTTGCGCAGTACGGGAGGCTCAATCAAGCGCTCCTCGATGTAGAGCTGGACGATGGCGATCGCCTTGAGAAGCTCCCAAGGAATCAGCTGCGGAAGCGGCGTGTTTGGCAGAGGGTCTTCCTCACGGAATACCATCATCATCTCAGGTGGCTGACCGCGACGTCCGGAGCGTCCCAGACGCTGCAAAAATCCCGTGACGGAATTCGGGGACTGATTCTGCAACACGCGCTCCAAACGGCCAATGTCCACACCAAGCTCCAGCGTGACCGTGGCACAGGTTACCGCGTGGACCTCCTCGTCCTTCATCTTCATCTCCGCTTCCTCTCTCAAGGATGCGGAAAGGTTGCCGTGATGGATCAGGAAGATATCCTCATCGCCCCGTTTTTTTGCGATCTGCCGCAATGTTGCGCAAATATACTCGGTTTCCTCCCGTGAATTGGAAAAGACGAGCGATTTTCGGTCACGCACGCAATCATACATATAGGAATATCCTGCGTCAAACGGAACGGCGGCTCCCGCCTCCGCCTCACTGCGCGGTGTTGCCTGCTCCGGATTGGAATTCTGAATATAGAAATGCTCCATTCCCAATCTCCATCGGATCTTTCCATTTTCGGGAAGCGCCACGTCGGTTACCCGCCCGCTTCCCTGCCCCAGCCAGGCAGAGGCCAGATCGGGATCTCCGATCGTAGCGGACAATCCGATGCGTCGAGGATGGTGACCGATCAAGCGACCGATTCGGGCAAGCTGACAAAGGATCTGATTGCCTCGGTCGCTTCCTGTCAGCGTATGGATCTCGTCAATGACGACGAAGCGCAGATCTCCGAAAAGGCGCACGATATCGTTGCTTCGGTTGATCAGCATAGATTCCAAGGATTCCGGGGTAACCTGAAGGATCCCTCGCGGATGCTCCAAAAGCTTCCTCTTGTGCGATTGTGCAACGTCCCCGTGCCAATGCGTAACCGGAATGCCGCTTTGATCCAAAAGCTCCTCCATGCGGTAAAACTGATCGTTGATCAAGCTTTTGAGCGGCGCGATATACAAGACACCGATCCCCGTGGGCGGATCCTCGGACAGCTGCGTAAGGATGGGGAAAAAGGCTGCCTCGGTCTTTCCGCTTGCAGTCGAGGAGGTCAAGAGTAAATTATGGTCGGTATAAAAAATGGTTTCGGCTGCCGAGAGCTGTACCTCTCTTAGACTTTCCCATCCGTGGGAATAGATAAACTCACGGACAAAATCCGGAAAGCGTTCAAAAATTTCATCAGCGCGGCTCATATTTCCTCCTGTTCTTAAAATCGTTGAGGGATCAAAATTCGATTTCATCTAAGGAATACTTCCTCGCCTCCGGCGGCGTCGGCTTTGCCTCCTCCTTCTCCTCCGGCTCCAAAGTTACAGTCCTCCCAAGCACCTCGTCAAAGGTCAAGCTCGGATTCTGCATCAGAATATTAAGAACGGTCATATAATCGCGGAGCATCTCGCGAGGTGTGATCATGCTATTCGTCCCCGCACGGTCCAGACAAACATTAAGGAAGGCCGCCATCTGCTCCTGTGTGACAGTGGGTGAATTTTCGTAATACTGCGCATAAAGCTTGGTCACGCGAGTGATCAAGGCGAACAGCTCGTCGTCCGAAAGACGGCGCAAGCGAATGACCGGGCCGATCAGATTCTTTGCGCCCTCGACGGCAAAGCGACTGTCGCAAAGGCGGCTTCGAAGGGCCTCATAGCCAAACAGGCCTCGCCTTGTATCCTCCAAGAACTGAGGTGTGCCACCAAGAACCAGCGCAAGGCCGGGGGCTCTTCCCTGCAGGGTATCGTTGAACATGGAAAGGATCTTCTCGTAGTTGTTTTCACGACTGACGCGGTGCGGAATCTTGTATAGGTTGACACACTCATCAATGAAGACAATCAATCCACGATATCCCATCGCCTTGGCAAGTCCTGCCCAAAGCTTGAGAAAATCGTACCAGTTCTCGTCATCAATGATCGTCGAAACCGAAAAGCCAATGTCGCGCCGCGCCTCGGTCTTGTTTGCGTATTCCCCACGCAACCAGCGCAGGCAGGCGCTTTTCTTTCCGTCCTCACCCTGCATGTAGGCACGGTAATATGCGATCAGCACCCTTGCAAAATCAAATCCGCCAACCAAAAATTCCAGCTCGCGAAGGGTATCCATCACCGCTTGCTCCAGAAGCGTGGAAAAGTGCGGATCCTCCAAGGAGATTCCCTTTTGTAGAATGCGGTTTTGCAGATCCGTGATCCAACGCGCCGCAATACGCGGCAATGCACCTCCATCGGGAGAGGACTTGGACGCCAGATTCTTCATCAGCTCCCGATAGGTTGCAAGTCCGCTGCCTCCTGTGCCGTAAAGGCGGCGCTCGGGGGAAAGATCTGCATCCGCCGTTAAAAAATCACGCTCCAGCGCATAGCCTCGGATGAGCTGCATCAAAAAGCTTTTGCCGCTTCCGTATCGACCGATGAGGAAGCGCATAGAACCGCCGCCCTCATTCACCGTTTCCAGATCCGAAAGCATCGCCGCGATCTCGTCACTGCGTCCGATGGCAATATAGGGTGCCCCGGCACGCGGAACCACGCCAGCCGAAACGGAGGCAAGCAAGGAGGACAGGATTCTTCTCGGAACCCGGATTTCTCCCGTTTGCGTCATCGTATGCTCTGTCATATCTCATTCTCCTCTCACGTTTGCTCTCGCAGGAGCGTTTCCAGCCAATCGGTGTAATCCTCAATTACAGCATATCCCCAATCGGCTTCCTCTAACAATAAATCTCCAAAACAATCCACCGCCAAGGCATTGATCTCATCCGCCAGGACGTCACAGGGCTTCCCTTGAAGGACAGCCTCTCTCCTCTGCGCCTCTCCGTCCTTCGCGGCGACGGCACGAAGATAAGGACGGTAGGCAGCCCATGCGTCCGATGCCTGCAAGGATATGGGGGCATTGGCAGGCTCTTGCGGGAAGGCTTGCACTTCGATCGGCATCTGCTTTTCGAGCGAACTTGCATGCTGCACCAACTCCGTAAAAGCCTCCTCCGATGCCTCGGTTGCCTCCTCTTCAAAAGCCTCCAGCAACAGATCGGTGGTTTCCCAGGAGCTTTTCTCTATCTCTGCCGCCGCCTCAAAAGAAAGCGAATGCTTTGGCAGATCGTATAAAGCTTCGTAGGCCTCACGCTCCTCCCGACATTGCTTTCGCGGAAGAATCCCCTCCAGAATGGAATCCGCCAGAGCGCGAATCTGCATCGGCAAGGCATAAACGGTAAGTCTTGAGCGAATTCCCAGAGCAGCACGGATCGCGTTCTCGGTGTATTTGACGAGAACAGTCAGAAAATACCGCAGCTCATGCGACCTCGAGAAGGAGCAATACTCGATCTCGATCCGCCTTTTGACGCGGGCAATGCAAAGCGCGCCCGAATAGGCATCCCGACTCATGCGGCTATCCTCAAAGCCGGCCTTGAAGAAGAGCTGTCCCTCCTTTTCCGTTGCATCGATCGCAGCGCCGATCACGGCAAGGATCGCACGGTCGAAGAGCGGGCGCTGCTCCTCCGTACAGAATTTGCTCTTGCGGTAATCATAATTGCAGCAGAAGGCAAGCAAAGCTCTGGCGTATCCTTCCTCGCGGGAACAATTTACATAGAACTCTCGGAATCGGCAATGGCTCATCGCGGCCCTTTGCAGGGCAGGACTGCTCCACGCAGGGGGCGGCAGCCGATGAAGCAAGCTGCAATCACAGATCCATTCAGGAAGATAGGAATCCAACTGGCGGTAGGTATCCCGGTAGCTTTCCCAAAGCTTGCAAAGCTCTCCCTGAACAAGCACAGGGTCCAGCTTTCTTGAAAGGTTGATCAGCTCATACGCATAAAGCAGAAGATAGCTGTAATCGGTTTCGAGGAACACAGCTCTTCGAAAGCAATCACGCCACCAAAGATACCACTCCAGCTGCGCCCGACTCATCTGACTATACTGCGGAACGTAAGAAAAGAAGGAGATTCTCGGGCATTCCTCGCCGCGGATCGGGTAAAGGCGTACCGCGTCACGGAAGAAATCCTCATAGTAGCGGTAGCTGCTATTCCACGGATAGATGCGTACCCGTCGCAATAACGCATTTTCGGGGACGTATTCCTCCGATGGAGTAGGCGGTGTAGTAGGCTTATGCGGTGGAATATAATGCGGCTTTGGAGCGGTCTTTTCCTCCTGTGCGCGCCGCGGGGGGATGGTATAAGTGTTGCTTTGATCCTCTTTTGCGGCAGGAATCTCGATCTCTACCGCAGATGTGTCCGCCGCATGCGGAACGACCGTCCTTTTCGGCAAAAGCGCGTCAATTTCCCAAAAGCGATCCAGCTCTTCCTCGCGCATCCGTTGCAGGTCCTTCTTTAACGGATCCATTCGTACACCTCCCCTTCGTTTTCTCGGAATATTTTATTATACCACGTTTTTGCGTCCGTGTCAATTCCTTTCCGTATTTTTACACCTCTTTCGCAAGTTCATATCAAAAAGCGGCAAAAACAAACAGGACTGTCTCAAGCAACAAGCTTGAGGCAGCCCCGTCAAATCATACAGGAATCCGCTTCAGCAATCGGTCAAAAACCTTAACCATCGGCAATATCAGCAGTCCCGCTACAAAATTTCCGGCAGCATGAAGCAGATCAAACGGAAAGCCAACCGCGATCCATGCCAGCATTCCCTGAAAATCCAGTCGGAAAAAGAGCGCCTGCGCGGGCGCATAAAGCACTCCAAACGCCAGTCCGTGCAATCCGCAGACGATCGGATAGACTACCCCCGCAACTCGATTTGACATCCTGCGCGGCAGGAGCATCGTAATCCCCCATAGGATGGTCCAAATATAGAGATAGGGGATCCACCAGATGTTGAAGCCTGCGTAAAGACCGTTGAGCAATACGTAAATATAGATCGGGATCAACGCTTTGAAGCGAAAAACGACGGTGAAGGTCATGGTCAACATTCCGAGCAGGTGAATGTTGGGCAACGCCTCCATAATAATCTTCGAGCAAAACATTACGCTTCCCAGCATGGCACAAAGGACAAGCTCAAAAACCAGCCGAAGATGGGAATGCTTTTTCTTCTCTTGCGCTATCATTGCGTATAAACGAGCCGATAATGCTCTCCTCCGGAAATCGGAGTGTCATTGACCCCGACGCTCATGTATGTGTCCCCCTCGAAGTAGCCCCAATATGCGGAATCCGCATTCCAATCGGCCTTGATCCCGTTTGCCGTATCAAAAAAGCTCGGATCGTTAATCAGTTCCAGAGCGTAAAGTGCTTCTCCCAAGGTTGCAGCATCGGTCTTGACCGTAAAAACAACCCTGTGTCCCTTCGCTTCTACCTCAACCGTAACG
>JAFOGE010000232.1 GCA_017386965.1 Clostridia bacterium | reverse complement strand
GGTACGTATTTGGAATGATCCCTACACTGCGGATGGTAAGGGCTACGGCGGCGGAAACTGTGATATTGA
This sequence comes from Clostridia bacterium, assembly GCA_017386965.1. Classification (GTDB taxonomy): domain Bacteria; phylum Bacillota; class Clostridia; order Oscillospirales; family CAG-272; genus UMGS1865. The sequence goes on along the minus strand of JAFOGE010000232.1, from coordinate 12,956 downwards.
GAATGCGATCACCGTCGGCAAGCGAGCCACGCAGTACGGTATGAAGCTGCTCGTCAACTTCCATTATTCCGATTTCTGGGCGGATCCTGCCAAGCAGATGGTCCCGAAGGCGTGGAAGGGAATGAGCATCGATGCGAAATCCGAGGCACTCTATCAATACACCAAGGATTGCCTCGAAAAGCTGGTCGCGGCAGGTGTTGACGTTGGCATGGTACAGATCGGAAACGAAACGAACGGTGCCATGTGCGGCGAATCAAGCAGTGCGCTTGGCGGCTGGAAGAAGATCGCGCAGCTGATGTCGGCGGGCTCCCGCGCCGTGCGAGAAGTCTGCCCGAGGGCTCTTGTGGCAGTGCATTTTGCGAATCCCGAGAAGGTGAGCAACTATGAGAGCTACGGGAAGAATCTGCAATACTACGGTGTGGATTACGACGTGTTTGCATCTTCCTATTATCCCTATTGGCACGGTACGCTTGAGAATCTCTCGCAGGTTCTCTCCAAGATCGCATCCACCTACGGCAAGAAGGTCATGGTGGCCGAAACCTCCTATGCCTTTACGGCAGAGGATTCCGATTTCTCCGGGAACACCATTGGCGAAGGGGGAGGGATCATCAAGAATTATCCCTTTACTTTGCAGGGACAGGCAAATCTTGTGCGTGACGTCGTCCAAACGGTGGCAAATACCGAGGGTGGCATCGGCGTCTTCTATTGGGAGGGGACGTGGATCTCCTCGGGCGGCGCGAGCTACGAGGAAAATTCCACTCTCTGGGAAACGCACGGCTCGGGCTGGGCATCCTCCTATGCCGCGGAATACGATCCCGAGGATGCGGGACAATGGTACGGCGGTTGTGCCGTGGACAATCAAGCCTTCTTTGATGCCGAGGGACGAGCGTTGGAATCGCTCAAGGTCTTTGCCCTCTTGCGCGAGGGCAACACGGTCGAGATCCGTGCCGATGCCATCGAGGACGTCAATCTGATCCTGGATCTTAACGGCGAAATTGAGCTGCCCACAACGGTCAACGCCATTCTGTCGGACAATTCCCGACAGGCGGTTCCCGTAGAGTGGGAGGCGATCGATCGGGAGGCCATGAAGAATGGCGGCGTAGCAAAATACACGGTAGAGGGAATGGCAGATGGCAGGAAGGCCTATTGCTACATCTCTATGGTGGAATACAACTTCCTTAAAAACTGGAGCTTTGAGGAAGGCGAGAGGGGATGGACCGCGACGGCGATCGGTTCCTTTGATGAATTGAAGGTCGAGGAAAAGGTGAGCGATTCCTTGACGGGTACCTATCACTACCATTTCTGGGGCGCCGGCGAGAACGTGGTCGAGTTCACCCTGGAACAGGACGTGGAGGAGCTCTCCACGGGTACTTACAAATACGCGATCTCGGTCATGGGCGGTGACGGCGGCACGACCGAAATCTACGCCTATGTCAAGATCAACGGTGAGATCCGCTATCGGGCCGATAGCGCGATCACAGTCTATAATGAGTGGCACACCGCTCGGATCGAGGAGATTTCCTACACCGAGGGTGACAGCATTTCCGTCGGCATCTACGTCAAGTGCCAAGGCCCGAATGCCTGGGGCAAGATCGACGATGCCATGCTGAATTCGGTGAAAACACAAGACTAAAGGAGTACAGAGCTGCACATGAAGAAAAAAATCGCTTTTCTGCTTGCCATTGTGATGGCGCTTTCCACACTTTCCCTCGTGGGCTGCAAGAAGGAGCCGGAGCCCGAGGTCGATCCCATCGATGATAATTTCCGCACCTTCTACCAGGTCTTCGTCGGATCCTTTTCGGATTCCAACGGCGACGGGATCGGGGATCTGCGCGGCGTGATCAATCGCATGGATTATCTCAACGACGGAAACATCCACTCCGGCGAGAGCCTTGGTGTGCAGGGCATCTGGCTCTCTCCCATCTTCTCCTCGCCGTCCTATCACAAGTATGACGCAAGGGATTACTACAAGATCGACTGGCGCTTTGGAACCGAGGCGGATCTTGTGGAGCTGGCGGAGCTTTGTGAGTCCCGCAACATCAAGCTGATCATGGATCTGGCCATCAATCACACCTCCAATACCCATGAGTGGTTTGTGGAGTTCAAGCAGGCGCGCATGACGGGGGACGTGGAGAATCCCTATTACGATTACTACACCTGTGTCACCACCGACGAAAAGCAGGGCGGCGTTACCTATCAGAAGATCGCCGGTGTGGATGCGTGGTACGAATGCAACTTCTCCGGCGATATGCCCGAGTTGAATTTTGACAATCCCACGGTGCGGGAGGAAATGCTGAACGTGGCAAAGTACTATCTGAATCTCGGCGTGGACGGCTTCCGCTTTGATGCGGTCAAGTATATCTATTACGGCAACGTTGACCGTTCCACGGATTTCTGGGATTGGTACATGGCGGAGCTTCGCAAGATCGATCCCGAGATCTATTGCGTTGGCGAATGCTGGTCGGGCGAGGCTGAGATCCTGGCATATTACGATTCGCTCAACTGCTTCAATTTTGCCATGTCACAGGCCGAGGGCGCTCCCGCTATGGCGGCAAAGGGCTCCAGTATTCTCAACTTCACCTCCTACGTCGAAGCCTTCCAGGATAAGGTACAGGCCAAGAATCCCGAGGGAATGCCCATCTCCTTCCTCTCCAACCACGATATGGACCGTATTGCCGGTGCCTTCGTCACCGAAAATCTTGCCCGCATGGCAGCGAACCTCTACCTCCTTTCCCCCGGATCTCCCGTGATCTATTACGGTGAGGAGCTTGGTATGCGCGGCTCTCGCGGCGGCGAAATGACCGATGCCAATCGCCGTTTGGCGATGCTCTGGGGAGATGGTGATCTTGTGAAGAACCCCACGGGATCCACCTACCCCGCATCCAAGCAGATCCAGACCACCGTGGCCGATCAGCTGGAGAACGAGGGAAGCCTTCTGCGTTACTACCAGCGTCTGATTGCTTTGCGCCACAAGTACGCAGCCATCGCACGCGGCGATTACGAGTCGCTTTCCATGGGTGAGCGCAAGCTGGGCGGATTCTCCATCACCTACGGCGAGGATCGCTTGATTCTCGTGCACAATACCTCCACCGAGGAAATGCGCTATGATCTTTCCAAGTGCAAGGATCTGAACGGATATCTTCCCGAGAAGCTGATGGACTTTATTGGCATGGGCGAAGCACGCCTGGAGGGAAGTGTTCTTGTGATTGCGCCGCAGACAAGTGCGATCCTGCAATGATTTCAAGAAAGGAAACTGTATGAACAACCCGTTTATTGTTAATATTATTCATCGTCCTGAGCTTTCTCCCGAGTACGCGGAGAAGGCGCTTGGCAAGGGGAAGGACGTGCGCGATGAATCGCTTGACATCTTCCGCTTTCAGCAGGACTGTGCCCACAAATACGGACTCAAGACCACCATTCAGATCACCTATGCGTCGCTCTTCTCGGACGTGATCATCGACCTGGCACGGGAGGAGCACGAAAAATACGGGGATGAGATCGGACTTTCGCTTCTTGGTCTTCCTTGCCCCGAATTCAAGGAAAAATACCAGACCGAAGACTTTTGCATCTGGATGTTCGATGAGGCCCGCAAGCGAGAGATCGTGGACGACGTCTTTGGAAAATTCCACGAGCGCTTCGGCTTCTATCCCGAATCGACCAGCAGCTATTTTCTGGATGCCTACACCATCAACTATATCAAGGAAAAGTACCCCTCCGTCAAGTGCGCCGTGGCGACCTGCTGGGAGGAAGGCCCCAAGGCCTACCACACCTGCAACAACTCCTGGTACACCTTTATGGACGGAGGCCCTTGGAATCCCTGGATCCCTTCCAAGATCAATTCCCACTGTCCCGCGAGCGATGCCGAGGATGATGCGGGAATCGTTGCCATTCCGCATCTGTCGCGCGACCTGATGGCCTGCTTTGACGGAAACGGCTCGAATTTCGGTACACATCCCCAAAACGTTCTGCGCGGCATGATCTATTACCGCGACGGCGAGGAGATGGAGTATCCGTATCTCTACAACCTGATCGACCAGTACCGTCATTTGGAAAAGTACAACGACGGCTTCTCCTACAACATGATGTTTGTAGGCCCGGGCTGGCTCAACCGCCGCGGACGCTGGGAGGCTCCTTACGAGCTTTTGGCCAAGTCCTACGATGACGGCATGAAGTACTACGGCAAGCTCAAGGCAGAGGGCAAGCTGGTGGATATGACCATGAGCGAGTTTGCCGACTATTACCGCAAGACGCATCCCGATTACCGTCGGGGCGAATGCGCTCTTTGGAAGGACATTCTCTACGGCAGCCAAAAGCAGTATTTCTGGTATGTCGATCCCGCGATGCGCACCTGCTTTGACTTCAATCAGGGTGGCGCCATGATCGACCTGCGCCCATACGTGGCACGCATTCCCCAAAGGACGGGAATCGGTACGGAGAACGTCTATGACGCATCCTATCCCTATCTCATTCAGATCAACTACCGCGCGGGCTTCTTCACACATTACGCCGGCGCGGGAACGATCCGCTCCTGCCGCGTCAGCTGTCGCGGAGAGAGCGCAGATCTCTGCCTCTGCCGCACCATGGCTCGCTTTGAGCGCCTTGAGGGCGCGGTGCGCCTGACGGCGGATCCCGTTACGCTTACGCTCGGCGGTCTTGACGTTACGGTGCAGTCGGTCTTTACGATCCCTGACGGCGAGGGCGTGATCCATACCGAGAGAAGGCTTCTGTCGGACACCCAAGGCGAGGAGGTCACCTTCTGCGAATACCTGACCGGTGCATTCGGCACGACCGAATACCAGGCCGACATGACGGACGTTAGCCTTGGCGTGGACGGCGAGGGAATGTCCTTCTCCTATCACGGAAGGCGCATTACGCATTCGGATGCGGGGGAGGCATATGTGTCGATCCCCGACGTAATGACGCGCGTGAGCATGGGAGGCGACAACGACGAGGCAGAGGCCGAGGAGGGCATTGCCTTCTCACCTGTCTATCACATCGAACTGCGCAAGAGCGTGAAGGAAGGAGGAGTCCGCACATGGCTCAAGCTACAAAAGGAAAGCTGAACTTCCGATGCCCCTCCTGCTTTATGAGGGACATTGACATCGATATGTTTTTTGATGGGTCCAAGCAGGAGTATTATTGCCTGCGTTGCGGCTTTACGGGGAGCGAGGCAGACGTCCTTCGCCTGAACGAGGCGGCGCGCTATCGCTATCGCGCGATGAAGCTCCGCGTCCTGGATTTCGGAGAGGACAACGAGCCCATCCGCTTCGTTCCGCACAAGGGAGGAGAACAATGATCCTTGGCATCGACGTTTCTACCTATCTGGAGGAGCTGGCACACGGAGCGCGTTACTTTGACGGCGACGTGCAGATCGATCCCTTGGATGCCTTTTACGCCAACGGTGTGAATTTTATGCGCATTCGTCTTTGGAATCATCCCTTCGGAGAGGCGGGAGAGCCCTATCTTGCGGGTAGCTGTGACATGGAGCATTACCTTCGCCTGGCATCTTTGGCCAAGGGGAAGGGATACCGTCTGCTTCTGGATTTCCATTACAGTGATTTCTGGGCGGATCCAGGGAAGCAGATGCTGCCGAAGGCCTGGAGAGGCTATACACTCCCGGAGCTTGCCGATGCTGTCTATGCCTTTACCAAGGACTGTCTGATGCGCGCCAAGGAGGCGAATCTTGCTCCCGATATGATTCAGGTGGGCAACGAGATCACAAACGGTATGCTTTGGCCTGTCGGACGGCTGGAGAAGGACGGTGTGCGCGGCAATTACGAGGCCTTTTGCATGCTGGTCAAGGCCGGATGCCGTGCCTGCCGTGAGGTGGTTCCGGAAGCCGAGATCGTTTTGCATCTGGAAAGGAGCCACGATCAAGCCGTCTATCGGGAATTCTTCTCGGAGATGCAGAAGGCGGATGTGGATTATGATATCATCGGTGCTTCCTACTATCCTTATTGGCACGGAACGCCCGAGCAGCTTATGGAAAACCTTGACCAATGCCGCGTCTTTAGGAAGAAACGGATGATCATGGAGCTGGGCTACGGCTTTACAACCGAGGGCTACTCCGCAGGAGAGGACAAGGTGCGGCTGGTGATTGAGGCGGAACGCGCCTACGTTCCGGGCTTTACCGAGCAGTATCCCATGACGCCCGAGGGGCAGGCCGCCTTCGTCCGTGATTTCCTCGCGCTGGCGCGGAGGAACGGAATCGACGGCGTGTTCTACTGGGAGCCGCTCTGGATTCCCGGAGAGGGCATCTGCTGGGCCTCCGAAAAGGGGCAGGAATATATCGGAGAGGAAGGGAAGTCCACCGCCAACGAGTGGGCCAATCAATGCCTCTTTGATTACGAGGGAAGAAAGCTTCCCGCCTTTGATTCCTATTGCTGATATGCTAAATTGATTTTTACACTTTGCTCAAATAAGGAAAGCGATTTTGTGCAAAACGCCAAAATTAGAAAGTCAGATGATTATTCGGTTGACAAATCACACAAAAGTGTGCTACAATAAGTAGGACGTCAAAGACGTACTAAAAAACATTTTTAAGGAGGAGATTTCTTATGAAAATGAGAAAAATCTTGACACTCGTTCTGGCAGTGATCATGATTGCCGCTTGCTTTGCAGGCTGCAAGAAGGATCCTACTGACCAGCCCAACGAAGGCGCAGACCTGAAGGGCACCTACGACATCACCATGTGGGTTTCCGAGAAGGACGGCGTTGCAGCGCAGTTCCAGGAGCAGATCGATGCTTTTGAGGCTGCAAACCCCGGTATCATCATCAATGCCCAGATCGAGGGCGTAACCGAGGCTGAGTCCGGCTCTAAGGTTATCAATGATGTTGCTTCCGCTCCCGATATCTACTGCTTCGCGCAGGACCAGCTTGCACGCCTTGTGCAGGCATCCGCTCTCGCAGCTCCCGGTAAGGCTGCTGCAGAGGCTATCAAGAACGCAAACGATGCAGGCTCTGTTGCAGCTGCTACCGTTGGCGGAACCCTCTACGCTTACCCCCTGACCAGCGACAACGGCTATTTCATGTACTACGACACCAGCATCATCACTCCTGAGGAAGCTGAGAGCCTCGAGTCCATCATCGCCGCTTGCGAGAGAAACAACGTGAAGTTCCGTTACGCTCTCGAGAACGCTTGGTACACCGCATCCTTCTTCTTCGCAACCGGTTGCCATTCCAACTGGACCACCAACGAGAACGGCGATTTCGTATCCGTTGATGACACCTTCTCCTCCGATAAGGGCCTGATCGCTATGAAGGGTATGGAGAAGCTGGCGAAGTCCTCTTGCTACGATGCAAACGCTGATATCTTCACCGATGCAGGCGTTGTTATTACCGGTATCTGGAACGCAGGCGCAGCTGCTGATCACTTCGGCGCAAACCTCGGTGCAACCGATCTGCCTTCCTTCACCGTTGACGGCACGAGCTACCACCTCGGCTCCTACTCCGGCTACAAGCTGATGGGTGTTAAGCCCCAGACCGATGCTAAGAGAGGCGCAGTTCTCTCTCTGCTCGCTCAGTATCTGACCGGCGAGGAGTGCCAGACGCAGAGATTCAACACCTTTGAGTGGGGTCCCTCCAACAAGGTTGCTCAGGCAAGCGACGCTGTTAAGGCAAACGCATCCCTCAACGCTCTGATGACCCAGAACCAGCACGCAACTCCTCAGGGCCAGATCGCAGGCGTGTTCTGGGATACCGCTAAGCTCCTTGGCGCAGTAGCAAAGAACGCAGCTGACGTTGCAGGCCTGCAGCAGGGTCTTGACGATTACGCAAAGGCTGTTGCTCAGTTCATCAGCCTGACTCCCGAGCAGAGAACCTCCTACACCATCATTGGCGGCATCAAGGGTACCACCTGGAACACCGACTTTGAGATGACGCAGGATCCCGCGGGCACTTGGACCTCCAAGGAAGCCTTCACGCTTGAGGCAGGCAATGAGTTCAAGGTTCGCCTTGGTATGGACTGGAAGGTTGCTTACGGTAACAACGCCGACAACGCTAACACCTCCATTCCGCTCTCCAACAAGGGCAACTACGTTGTTGAGACCGCAGGTACCTACTATATCCAGCTCGTGATCAACGAGGATAGCACCGCTGTCATCAACCTCGTTCCCGCAGAATAATCAGAATCTGACCGAACCGTCGGGTGAGCCTCGGCTCACCCGACCTTCGGATGCTAAAGGCATTGTTAGCCGGCATACTGGAGGGCAAACGCCTTGTATGCCGGTCAGCAATGCTTTCTCATTATAAAAAGGAGTTCGTATAAACTCAGTTTATATTTTGATTATGAAAAGATTAAATGATTTAGAATATTTGAAGCTCAACAAATTCCGAGCCGTGCTCTATAAGCTTCAACTGTTCCTCTGCGCGATCCCGCGGTTCTTCAAAAACGTGTTTTTGAAGCTGATCGCCCTGATCGTTGGTTGTGGAAAATCGATTGGAGCAAGCTTCCTCGATATCGGCCGGACCTTCACGCGCGGAAACTGGGCAGTTAAGCTCTCCTTCCTGATTTTCGGCTTCGGCAATTTTTACTACGGGCAGGTCCTCCGTGGCATTCTGTTCCTGCTCTTTGAGGTTGTCTTCTTTGTCTATATGGCACTGCCCAACGGCGGTATCCACTGGCTGGCAAAGGGACAGTGGTTCCAGAACGGTGCGACCATCGGAACGGAGCAGGGAAGACAAGATTTCCACCCGGTTTACGATACCCCCTATTGGATCGAGGGTGACGACTCGGTCAAGGTTCTGCTTTACGGACTTTTGACCATCATTTTCATTATTGCATTTGTCTATACCTGGCGCTTGCAGATCAAGCAGTGCCGTATCTGCATGGACATTACCGCAAAGGGCAAGAAGGTGCGCAGCGGCAAGGACGATTTGAAGTCGCTTTTGGACGATCAGTTCCACAAGACGCTTCTTGCGCTTCCCGCAACCGGCATCCTGGCCTTTACGGTCCTGCCCATCATCTATATGGTGCTGATCGCCTTTACCAGCTACGACGGTAAGCACGATGGCTACTCCAACCTCTTTGGTTGGATGGGCTTTGAGAACTTCAACCTTCTGCTCGACTTTGGAAATGGAGGCATCGGTCTTGCCTTTGGCGAGATTCTGGCATGGACCCTGATGTGGGCCTTCTTTGCAACCTTTACAAACTATTTCCTTGGAATGTTCGTGGCCATCATGATCAACAAGAAGGGAATCAAGTTCAAGAAGTTCTGGAGAACGGTTCTGGTCATGACCATTGCGATCCCGCAGTTCGTTTCGCTCCTTTACGTGTCGCGCCTCTTCGACTCGACGGGCGTGATCGGAAAGATCCTTTGCGATTTCCTGCCGCAGTCCATGATCGATGCAAACCAGCAATCGCTCTGGCAGAATCCCATCACGGCTCGTATTCTGGTTATCATTATCAACATCTGGGTAGGTATCCCCTACATTATGCTGATGGCAACGGGTATTCTCATGAATATTCCGCAGGACCTTTACGAGTCGGCCAAGATCGACGGTGCCCGTGGATGGCAGCAGTATTCCAAGATCACCCTGCCGTATATGATGTTCGTCATGGGTCCTTATCTGCTTACGAGCTTCGTTGGAAACCTCAACAACTTTAACGTCATCTATCTGCTGACGCAGAACAACCAGCTGCTCAACACCAGCCTTGGCGCACCCGGAGGCGTATCGGTTACCTACACCGACCTTCTGATCACCTGGCTCTACAAGATCACTCTGCAAAGCACGGATAGCCCGTATTACCTCGCGTCGATCATCGGTATTTTGGTCTTCGTGGTGGTTGCAATTCTGTCGCTGATCGTTTACAACGTGATCCCGTCGACAAGGAACGAGGAGGATTATAAGTGATGAAAAAGAATAACACGAATAAGCTCCAAAAAAGAGGCCTTGGCGCGAAGGCGAGCAGAAGGATCGGCAATGCTGTAATCTATGTCGTTCTTGCCTTGATCACGGTGATCTGGCTCTTCCCCTTCTTCGGCATCGTGCTGGAGTCCTTCCGTGTAGAGGAAACAGGCCAGGTCAGTTATCTCTGGCCCAAGGAGTTTGGCTTTGATAACTACATTCGCCTCTTTAAGGAAACCGATTTTATGCGTTGGTTTCTCAACACCGGCCTTATGGGTGTTTGCACGGCAGTTTTGCAGACCGTCTTTGTGCTCTCCATGAGCTACGTGCTTTCCCGTCTGCGTTTCAAGGGCAGAAAGCTGATGATGAACCTGATGCTGATCCTGGGAATGTTCCCCGGATTCTTGACCATGCTCCTGATCTACAAGGTATTCTATGATTTTGGACTGACTGAGCAGATGGCTCCTCTTGGCCTGATCATCGTTTACTGTGCGAGCAGTGGTATGGGATATTACGTGTCCAAGGGCTTCTTTGATACGATTCCCAAGAGCCTGGACGAGGCTGCAAGAGTGGACGGAGCGACGCGCTTCCAGGTCTTCTACAAGCTGATCCTGCCGCTTTCCAAGCCGATCGTCATCTACACCGTGCTGATGGGCTTTATGGCACCCTGGGGAGATTTCATGCTGGCGAACTACCTCATTCACGAGAACAGCGCCGGTATGAGCGTTGCCGTGGGTACGTTTGAATGGCTTTCCAAAACCATGCTCAATACGAATTACACCATGTTCTGTGCAGCAGGTGTGATCGTAGCGATTCCCGTCACCGTCGTCTTCCTCTGCTTGCAGAAATACTACGTAGAAGGCGTAACCGGTGGAGCAGTAAAAGGATAAGAGGAGAATAATATGGCTACCGTTAAATTAACGAACGTAAAGAAAGTATACGGCAAGGATACGGTTGCGGTGGATAACTTCAACCTGGATATTGCCGACAAGGAATTTATTGTTTTTGTAGGTCCCTCCGGATGCGGAAAGTCCACAACGCTGCGTATGATCGCAGGTCTTGAGGACATTTCGGGAGGAACCATCGAGATCGACGGCGTGGTGGTCAACGACCTTCAGCCGCGCGACCGCAATATTGCAATGGTCTTCCAGAACTACGCACTCTACCCTCACCTGACCGTTTTTGAGAACATGGCCTTCAGCCTGCGCCTCAAGAAGGCTCCCCAGGAGGAGGTCTATGAGAAGGTTGTGAAGGCTGCAGAGATCCTCGGTATTACCGAATATCTCACCCGCAAGCCCCGTGCGCTTTCGGGCGGTCAAAGACAGCGCGTTGCCATTGGTCGCGCAATGGTTCGCGACAGCAAGGTGTTCCTCATGGATGAGCCGCTGTCCAACCTGGATGCAAAGCTGCGTAACCAGATGAGAGCCGAGATCATTCTGCTTCGCCAGAAGATCGACACCACCTTTATCTATGTTACTCACGACCAGACCGAGGCCATGACGCTTGGTGACCGTATTGTCATCATGAAGGACGGCTTCATTCAGCAGGTCGGAACGCCCACCGAGGTGTTCGATATGCCCGACAACCTCTTTGTTGCCGAGTTCATCGGCGCGCCCAAGATGAATACCTTTAAGACCAATCTCGTATATGAGGGCGGCAAGTATTACGTTACACCTTACGGCGCAAAGATCGAGGTTACGGGAAGCAAGGCAGAGGCTCTGCGCGCCAAGGGAATCGGATCCCGCGAGATCATTCTCGGCGTTCGTCCCGAGCATTTCGTTCTGGTTTCCGGCAAGTCTTCCAACTCGATCCCCTGCGCGATCCGGGTCAATGAGATGATGGGAAGTGAACTGCACCTGCACGTGGAGGAAGCGAACGGCGATCGACTTGTCGTTCGTATTCCCACCATTGCGCTTGACGACGAGCAGCGCAAGAGCATGGGCTACGGCGCAACCATTCACGTGACCTTCGAGGGCAAGGTTATGCACTTCTTCGATCCCGAAACCGAGCGGAATATCTTGGCATAAGGATCCTTTTGAGGACATCAAGGCTGAGTTCAATGCATATCTGCGTTGACCTCTCCTTGGTGTCTTCCTTTTTTGTTTCCTTTTTCTGCACTTTCTATCCGAATATACCAAAAAAAGGAAGACTGACCGCAATATACCGCCTTCCCTCGGGGGAAAAGGATGGTTTTGGGTTGACATTTGCATGAAACTGTGCTATAATGGAGGCGGAAAATCGGGAGAGGCCATGGATCCGGAATCGATATTGCATAGCATTTGTTTTCGTACGGTTCTTGGCGTGCTCCTTTTCTGCTCTGTATGATACTTTTTGGCGGCATGAGATCTCTCTGTCGCTATCCTATTGTTATCCCCGATTCCTGCAAGCGGGGACGCGGATCGATTCTGCGGGAAAGGAATTTTATGAAAGATAAGAAGAACGTCGCAAAGAATTCTGCAGACGGAGCCGAGGCCCGTTTGCGGCAGCGGTGGAAGCCGCTCTCCTTTTTTGAGCGGTGGCATGCACGCTCCTTCCTCCTGATGGCCTTTGACCTGCTCGCCATGGCAGGCGCCTATTTTTTGGCCCTTTGGATTCGGTTTGACTGCGAGTACACGCATATCCCGCGCCATTTTCTGATCTCTCTTGCCAATTTCTTGCCGATTTACTTACTGGTAGGACTTGTCGTCTTCTGTGCCCTGCGTTTGTACCAGAGCGTTTGGAGATTCGCGAGCTTCAGCGAGCTCAAGCGTATTCTGCTGGCCGCCACGATCACAACGGCCGTTCACGTTTTGGGAATCACCTTCCTGTTTGAATTGATGCCCATTTCCTATTACATCATCGGCTCGGTTCTTCAGTTCGGGTTGATTCTTGGCATTCGATTCTGCTACCGCTTTGTGGCGTTGGAGAGGGAAAGAGCCAAGAGAGCCGCGCAAAAGAATCTGGCCAACCGCGTCATGCTGATCGGTGCAGGCTCTGCGGGACAGCTCATTCTGCGTGATCTTCACCATGCCAAAGAGGTCAACGACCGTGTTTGCTGTATCATTGACGATGATAAGACCAAATGGGGCTGCTCCATTGACGATGTTCCGATCGTAGGCGGACGTGACGAG
>JAFOGE010000231.1 GCA_017386965.1 Clostridia bacterium | reverse complement strand
AGTTACAACAGAACGACAAATCAAAATTTGCAATACGGATCAAAATATTAGGCATTCGAAAAGTTAAGAAAACTTAATTTTATTTCGCAAAGTTTTTTGGAGGCATCTATGTACGAATACAACGACGAATTGAGAGCCGCCGCGGAGCAGGTCGCTCGACAAAAGCATTTGAAAACGGTACAAAGCGAGCTTTTGAGACAAAAGGAAGAGCTTTCCCGAAGAGTGGAAGGTTCAAAAAATACAATGGAATCCGAGCAAGCCGACGTTGAAAAGCTTGAGGGGCGCACTATGGCGGCTTTCTTTGCCGCACTCATCGGCAAAAAAGAAGAAAAATTGCAGAAGGAGCGCGCGGAGGCGTATGCGGCTAAGGCAAGATACGAAAGCCTTTGCTACGAGCTTGAATCGGTAAATAACAGCTTAAATAACATAAGAAAAGAGCTTTCGTCGCTCAGCGGATGTGAGATGCGATATGAGAGGCTTTATTCCGAAAGACTTTCAAGAGTAAAGCTCAGCAATTCCCCCGAATCCGAAAGAATTTTCGAGCTTGAGCGGGAGATATCGGACGCCAAATCTCGCAAAAAGGAGATAGGCGAGGCGCTGCATGAGGGCAGAAGAGCTATTGATCTTGCCGATGACGCCTTGAATTACATGGATGCGGCGAGAAAGTGGAACCGTTTTGATATGTTCGGCGGCGACAGTATGTTTACGACCTTTGAAAAGCACAGCTATCTTGACAGCGCGCAATCCGCGGTTGAATATCTTCAGGCACAGCTGGCACGGTTCAGATCCGAGCTTGCCGACGTAAGGATCTCTGCCGATATGGATGTCAGAATGGACGACTTTACCCGCTTTGCCGACTATTTCTTCGACGGATTCTTCGTTGATATGGCGGTGGCTGATCTGATAGAGGACGGTATCTATCGCATAAATCACACAAGGAACGAGATATCGGGAGCGATGTATAAGCTTGAAGATATGCTTAAGAGCGCGGAAAGACGCGAATCAAGTGCTAAAGCTCGGCTCAAAGAGATAGTTGAATCTTTAAAAATGTAATCGGGAGGTCAAAAATGAACGAGACATTGCTAAGCAAATGTGAGATGTTTATAAAAAACCGTGATGCATTCAAGGAGGCTTTTCCTTGGGAAAACGCGAATTTTTATCCTATATGTGCGGCGATCCTTGCCGATGAAAACCGAGTAGCTGATGTTGAGGCGCTCAAGGAGACGAGACAGATGCTTAAAGAGCGCGTCAGCGTATTCTCCAATTTCAGAGGAAATTGCGAGCTGCCGATCGTGGCAATGCTTGACGTTGATTCGGATCCCGAATGGCGACTTGACGATGCAATAAAGCTTTATGAGAGCTTGAAGGATCATTTCTTCTCATCGGAGTATCTGCCCATGGCGGCAATTATACTTTCGGGAGTGACCGAGCGCGCAGGTGCCGCAGAAAGAACGAGAAGAATATACGATCTTATGAAAAAGGAGCATCCCTTCCTCACCTCAAGCGAGGACTGTGTCTTTGCGGCGATGCTTGCGGTATCCGAGAAGGGCGAAAAGCTGGCTGGGGGAATATATGCGCTTTCGCCAGACCGCTGACGGGAAGAATGTCTTTCTGTCCGTAGACAGCCGCTCCATTCCCGGCAACCCTTTGTACAATGCCTTCAAAGCCAAAAGCTTCACCGCCGGCGATGTGACCTTCCATTTCTACATTCTGGACATTCTGCAAGATGGCGAAAGCTATACCGTGCAGGAAATTCTGGATCTGATCTTCGACAACTATCTGTGCCATTTTGAAACCGATTGGCAGCCGGACATCTCCACCATCCGCAAAAAGCTTAAGGAATATGTGTCCTTGGGCATCCTCACCGCCGAAAAACAGGGCAGAGAGCTATACTACCGCCGCAGTGAATGCTCTATCGATCTGCCCAAATGGGCGGATGCCCTCTCCTTTTATGCGGAAATGGATCCCATGGGTGTCATCGGCTCGACTTTGCTGGACAAGCTGAAGGACACGCCGGAGCATTTCCAATTCAAGCACCACTATATGCTCCATGCCATCAATAGCCAGCTTTTGCTGCAGCTGCTCACCGCCATCGGCGAAAGGCGGCGGATTCGTTTTATCAATGTCAGCCGTCGCAAGGAGGACTCCACCTTCTGGCATTATGTGCTACCCTTGAAAATTTACGTCAGCACCCAGAACGGCAGACAGTATCTGCTGTGCTACCACAACCGCTTCCACGCTCTGCAATTCTTCCGCATCGATTACATCAAGCAGATCGAGCTTTTGGATGAAGAAACGGATCCTGCACGCTACCAAAATTACTGCGACAAATTCCGCAGCCACCTTTGGGGTACCTCTGACGGCACGGGCTTCCATGTGGATCATCTGGAAATGACCTTGCATTTTGATGATGACGAGCAGTACATTCCCCGTCGCTTAGAGCGGGAGAAGCGCAACGGACGGGTGGAGCTGATCGATCAAAACACCTGCAAATACATCGTCGATACCTATGACGCATCGGAGCTGATTCCATGGCTGCGCACCTTCATCGGCCGCATCGAAAAGCTGGAATGCACCGACCAAAAGGTCGTGGCCCGGTTCTACGGGGACCTGGAACTGATGTATCAGCAGTATGGAGGTGAGGGCTAATGCTGTTTTCTGAGGTTTACGGTACATATTATAATGTTCTGGCGGCGGTGCTGGAGAAGGCCGTGGAGGGCGATTTGACCCGGCAGGGGATGCTGGACATCGTTCGGGAAAAGGGCTTTGAGGAAAGCATCTTAACGATCCCTGACGCATTGGAAAGTCAGACCTGGCCTTTGATCACCGTCGATTACGGCACACCGCTGGAGAATGTGCCGACCATGCCCCTGACCATTCTGCAAAAACGGTGGCTGAAGGCGCTGCTGAATGACCCTCGCATCCGGCTTTTTGATCCGCCCATGGAGGGGTTGGAGGATGTGGAGCCGCTGTATCCACCGGATACCTTCGTGTATTTTGATCGCTACAATGACGGCGATCCCTTCGAAGATCCCGGCTATATTAAGCGGTTCCGGTGCATTCTCTCCGCTATTCGCCACAAGCGGTGGCTACGCATCCAGTTTGACGGCAACAAGGGTCTGCCCCACTACTGGCGGTGCGTGCCCTACAAGCTGGAGTATTCCCCAAAGGATGACAAATTCCGGCTGATCTCCGCCAATAAACGGGAGGCCCTCTCCATCAATCTGGCACGGATCACCAACTGCTTCATGCTGGAGCCTTGCGAGGAAACCGACTACCGCCCCAAGGCCATGAAAAAGCGAAAGCTGGTGCTGGAGCTGACGGATGAGCGCAACGCTTTGGAACGGGTGATGCTCCATTTTTCCCATCTGGACAAGGAAACGGAGCGTCTGGACGATACCCACTACAAGATCACTCTGTTCTACGAACGGGAGGATGAAACGGAGCTTCTCATCCGGGTTTTGTCCTTCGGGCCGGTTTTGAAGGTGGTTTTCCCCGATGATTTTGTAAAAAAACTAGCCGAGAGGCTTGAAAAACAGCAAAAATTGCGAACTCAGATTTTTAAGTCTGAGCTCGCATTTTTTTCTGTTTTTCTAGCCGGTGAACCAGCTTTTTTCTGAAATCATCCGGAAAAACCACCTTCAAAACCGGTCCGAAGGACAACACCCGGATCAGAAGCTCCGTTTCGTCCTCCCGCTCGTAGAACACTGTGAGCTTGTACAGGTTTTCCCCGATTCGTTCCGTCTCCTTGTTAAGATGTGAAAAGTGGAGCATGGCGCGCTCCAGCGCATTCCGCTCATCCTT
>JAFOGE010000230.1 GCA_017386965.1 Clostridia bacterium | reverse complement strand
GCCACTTTTTGTTTGGGCTTGAACTGTCGCGTCCCGATCACGCCGTAAGGCGTGTATATCATCAATTCCGCAGGAATTGCATATCATCAATGCGAAGCATTGTATCTCATCAAGCCGCAGGGAAATGCACGCTGGCGCGTGATGAGATACAGCCCCAAAGGGGCTGATGATATACACCACGCTTCGCGCGGTGATGATATGCCAAGCCTGCGGCTTGGATAAAAAAATTCGACAAGCTTCAGCTTGTCGAATTTTTTGGCGGAGAAGGAGAGATTTGAACTCTCGCGCCGGTATAACCGGCCTACACCCTTAGCAGGGGCGCCTCTTCGGCCTCTTGAGTACTTCTCCATGTACTCGTCCCGGACTGCCGTTTGCATCCGTCCGCGACATCCTATATTATACTGCATCCCCCGGCGTTTGTCAAGCCCTTTTTTGTATTTTTCTCAAAAAGCCCTTTTTCGCGCAGGCCATGCTCGCCGTCGGCTCTCCCTATTCCTTCTCCTCGGTCGGGAATTGATCCGCATATGCGGTTGCCAATCGGTCGCATCTCTCGTTGTAGGGGTGCCCGTCGTGTCCCTTGACCCATACAAAGGTCACCCTGTGGATCTCCAAAAGGTGCAGCAGCTCCTCCCAAAGATCCGAATTGAGGGCAGGGGAGCGATCCGCCTTTTTCCATCCTCTCTCCTTCCAGGATCTTGCCCATCCGAGCGTGATGGCATCCGTCAGATATTTGGAGTCTGACGTGAGCGTGACCTCGCAGGGCTCTCGGAGAGCCTTGAGCGCGCAGATGGCGGCCGTAAGCTCCATTCGGTTGTTGGTGGTGGGATTCTCCCCGCCCGAAAGCTCCTTCTCCTGTCCCCGATAGACCAAAACGGCTCCCCAACCGCCTCTTCCGGGATTCCCTCGGCAGGCGCCGTCCGTATAAATGTCCACGTGCTTCATTTTTTCTCTCCTTCTTTGAGGAAAATACTCTTTCTGCGTCTATTATACAATAAAAACAGGCGGTTTTCAATCGAATTTTGGAAGTTTTTTTATGAAATCCCTTGATTATTTGTGAATTTTTGTTTATAATAGTAGCAGACAGTTCAAAAAATTGCAGACAAGGTACTTGATATTTTGGAAGGAGTATCTCCATGAGTGAAGAGATCAAGCAAAAAAAGCGTCGCCGTCGTTTTGGGGACCGCAGTGACGGAAGGAAGCTGCGTACCGTAAACCCCATGACGAAGTTTATGCCCTACATTATGCCGATGCGTTGTGATGCCTGCAATACATATTCCGATATGTTTGACGTGACCAAGACCGACAAGTTCTGCCGCGAAAAGGTCAAGCAGGGAAAGACCAGCTTTGGATTCCTTCACATCATGCTGGCGGCCTACGTTCGCGCAGCATCCCAGCGCCCCGGAATCAACCGCTTTATCAGCGGGCAGAAGGTCTTTGCACGCAACGATATTCAGGTTGTGATGACGGTCAAGAAGACCCTCTCCTTGGATTCCCCGGACACCTGCATCAAGGTGCGCTTTGAGCCGACCGACACGGTGGACCAGATCTATGAAAAGTTCAACGCGGTGGTATCCGAGGTCCAGAGCAAGCCTGATGAGGTCAACGCCTTTGACAAGCTCAACAAGCTTCTCTCCCTCATTCCCGGATTGCTCTGTCGCTGGACGGTCAAGCTTCTGAATTTGATGGATTATTTCGGTCTTCTTCCCAAAAAGCTGCTTTGGCTCAGCCCCTTCCATGGCTCCATGATCATTACCAGCATGGGCTCCCTGGGCATTCGTCCGGTTTACCATCACATCTACAACTTTGGCAATCTTCCCGTCTTTATTGCCTACGGCGGACGCCGCTCGGTGGTCTGCTGCGACAAGGAGGGACGTGCCTCGGTCAAGAAGTACATCGAGATCAAGGTCGTTACCGACGAGCGCATCTGTGACGGATACTATTACGCCTCGGCCTTTAAGCTGGTCAAGCGTTACGTCGAGAATCCCGAGCTGCTGGAGCTTCCGCCTGAGCAGACCTTTGAGGATATCGATTAAACAAATACGGTCAAGAGGCAGGCTCTCTTTTGAGGTCTGCCTCTCCTGTTTTTGGGGCTTCCCCTTACTCGTCCTTGCCTTTTGGGTGAAAAAATTAACAATTCAAGGTGGAAAAAATCGAATAACCCCTTGACTTTTTCGCGATACTATATTAAAATGTAAACAATCATGTTTTTATCTCAGTCTGTGCGGGGCACAGGAAAGGGTGGTGTCACATGGCGACATTCAGAAAAATCGGAATATTGACCTCGGGCGGTGATGCCCCCGGTATGAACGCCTGCATCAAGGCCGCAGTCAACAAGGCCTACGCTCTCGGAATCGAGGTCGTTGGAATCCGTGGCGGCTACGCAGGACTGATGAATGGGGATCTCGTTCCTCTGACGCAGCAGTCTGTCAGCAATATCATCGGGGAGGGCGGCACCTTCCTGTATTCCAGCCGTTGCCCTGAGTTTGCCACGGAGGAGGGGATGCGGATCGCGGTGGAATCCTGCAAGAAGCACCAGATCGACGCTCTGATCTGCATCGGCGGTGACGGCACCTTCCGCGGTGCTACCGACATGACCTTCCACGGAGTGCCCTCCATCGGTCTTCCCGGAACGATCGACAACGATATTACCGCAACGGATTACACCATTGGTCTGGATACCTCTATCAACACGACGGTCAAGATGATCGACTGTCTGCGCGACACCTGCGAATCCCACGCCCGCTTGAACGTGGTGGAGGTCATGGGACGTCACTGCGGACAGATCGCACTCTACGCCGCCATCGCGTCCGGCGCAGTTGCCGTAGCGATTCCCGAAAAGCCCTTTGACGAGGCTGCCGTGATCGAGAAGATCCGTATGCTTCGCAAGAACGGAAAGAGAAGTATGATCCTGGTCGTTGCGGAGGGAATGGTCAATCCCGACGGAACGCCCTATTCCGAAACGCTCGTCCAGCACCTCAAGGAGCAGGCAGGCATCGACGCACGGTTTGCGCGCTTTGCGCACGTCGTTCGCGGTGGACAGCCTACCGTTCGAGATCGCACCACCGCCTCGGATATGGCCTCCCGCGCCGTAGAGCTTTTGGTGCAGGGGAAGAGCAACGTTGTTATGTGTGAATTGGACGGAGAGATCTGCGCCGTGGACATTGCCTTCGCGCTGGTCGCCGACCGCATGTATAAGAACAAGCTCAAGGAGGGGGATCTCGACCGATTCACTCCCGAGCAGATCGAGCAGATGAAGGCACTGATCGAGAAGCGCAAGCGTGAGATCGACCGCCTGTATCAGGTCGCGGCTGACGTTGGATTTTAATGCTTTCCCCATTACGGGGCTATCAAAGGGGCTGAATGCATCAGCCCCTTTTTGAATTCTGCCGGCCGAAAAGCAGGTTTTTTGAAAAAGTTTGCAGGGTGTATTGATTTTTGAAGGGAAATCCGTTATAATGATGATAAGGTTTTCAAAACCGCGTCAGGCGGAGGTCATTACCGCCGACCCGGGCTGCAAACGGCAGAGGAGGGTTTTTTTATGAATCTGCAGGAAATGGAAAGACTGATTGGCGAGGCTGTGCGGGATGCGGATCTGCGACCCGAGGAGATCCCGGCGATCGATCTGTATTTGGATCAGATCACGAGCCTTGCGGCGGAAAAGCGCAGGGAGGGCTCTGTGCACTACCGTGACCGGGAGCTGACCAAAACGATGATCAACAACTATTCCAAGGACGGGTTGATCTCCCCCATCAAGGGGAAGAAATACTCCAAGAAGCACATCATCCAGATGCTTCTGGTCTATGAATTGAAGAACACGCTTTCCATCGGAGAGATCAAGAGGATTCTGCAAAATGTGTACGGTATGGAGAGCATGCAGGAGAGCGGCCTGGAGGCCGTCTACCGCCGTTATCTGGAGATCAAGGAGCTGGAGCGCGAGAGGGCATGGAGCTTTCTTGCCGCCTATCTGCAGGAGGCCGAGCTGGATCCCGAAAGGGATACCGACTTTTTGGCTCTGCTTTTGGGTATGTCCTCTATGTCCGCCTATCTCAAGAGCGCGGTGCAGATGCTTTTGGAGGCGCGCTACCCCGATCTGAACGAGGAAAAAACGCGCGAGGAGCAGGCCCGCCGCGAGGAGGCCAAGCGCCAGAAGGAAGCAAAGAAAACCGAGCAGAAGAAGGCGAAGAATGCCGAAAAGGAGAGCAAATGAATTTGCAGGAGATCAGCGTTCCCGCACTGGCCTATCTCGGGGACTGCGTTTTAGAGCTTTGCGTCAGGGAGCATCTGGTAAAGGCGGGACTTTCCACCTCGGGGCATCTGAACGCCGCGGCTCTGCAATACGTTCGCGCATCGGCGCAGGCCGAGGCCATGAAGCGGCTTTTGCCGCATCTGTCCGAGGAGGAGGAGGCCTACTTCCGACGCGGACGGAATCTTGGACATACAAACGTACCGAAGCATGCCACCGTCAGCGAATACCGTGCGGCAACCGGCATGGAGGTGCTGCTTGGATATTTACACGTCACGGGGCAGGAGGAGCGTATACAGGAGCTGTTTGCGCTGGCCTACCCGATGGACAAAGCGGAAGAATAAACAACCCAAATTCCAAACAAGGGAAAGAAAGGAAACGAATATGAACACACCGAAAATCAAGATCGTCGTTCGCGACTACGGCGAGATGACCGCAGAGCTTTATCCCGAGAAGGCCCCCAAGACCGTAGAGAATTTTCTCGCTCTGATCGAGCAGGGATTCTTTAGCGGCATGATCTTTCACCGCGTCATCAGCGGCTTTATGATCCAGGGCGGCGGCTATGACGAGAGCTTTGAGCAGAAGGAGGCGGCTGCCATCAAGGGAGAGTTCCGCGCCAACGGCTTTGTGCAGAACGATCTCAAGCACACCCGCGGCGTGCTTTCCATGGCGCGCACGCAGGATCCCAACTCTGCGTCCTCGCAGTTCTTCATCATGCATCAGGATGCCCCCTATCTGGATGCCCAGTACGCGGGCTTTGGAAAGGTGACCGAGGGCATTGAGGTCGTGGACAAGATCGCGGCCGTCAAGACGGGACGTATGGGCTGGTTTGACGACGTTCCCAAGACCCCGGTGGTCATCGAGAAGATGGAGATTCTGGAGCGATAATCCAACCGTTTTAGAGAGCAAGGAGAGTTTTTTATGAACACTAAACTGTTAAAGCTACTCAATCGTGATTCCCGCACCCCTGTGGCCGATCTTGCCGTGATGCTTGGGATCACCGAGGAGGAGGTGCGCGCAGAGATCCGGGAGATGGAGCGTGAGGGCTTGATCCGCGGCTACAAAGCGGTCATCGACTGGGACCGCTTGGATAGCGCGTACGTTTCCGCCATCATTGAGCTGAAGGTCACACCCAAGGCGGGACTGGGCTTTGAGGACGTTGCCGCCAAGGTGATGAAATATCCCGAGGTCGAGTCGGTTTATCTGATGTCGGGCGTTTACGATCTGAATGTGGTCGTTAAGGGCAAGACCTTCCAGGAGGTTGCAAAGTTCGTCGCCAAGGAACTTTCCACCATTGAATCGGTGACCTCTACGGCAACGCACTTCGTTCTGCGCCGCTACAAGGAGATGGATGTGGAGCTTCTTGGAACAGGCAAGGACGAGAGAGGAAGCTATCTGCTTTGATCGACTACGCAAAGATCCTTTCCCCGACGGTTACGTCGATCAAGCCGTCCGGGATCCGAAGATTTTTTGACATCACCGAAACCATGCAGGACGTGATCTCGCTGGGCGTCGGTGAGCCGGATTTCCCCACTCCTTGGGAGATCCGAAAGGCGGGGATCCTGTCCCTGGAGAGCGGAAAGACGCGCTACACATCCAATCGCGGTCTGGAATCGCTCCGCCGGGAGATCTGCACCTATCAAAAACGAAAATACGGTCTTTCCTACCGTCCCGAGGACGAGGTTCTCGTCACCGTCGGCGGATCGGAGGCGATCGATGCCTGCATCCGCGCGATCACCTGCGCGGGGGATGAGATCATCATTCCGCAGCCGAGCTACGTCTGCTATGAGCCGATGGTTACGCTGTCGGGAGGCGTTCCCGTTATCATCGAAACCAAGGCGGAGAATGATTTTAAGGTGACGCCCGAGGAACTTCTTGCGGCGATCTCACCGCGCACCAAGGCGCTCATCATGCCCTATCCCTGCAATCCGACGGGAGCCATTATGGAGCGGGAGGATCTGGAGGCACTGGCCGCGATCCTGCGAGAGCGTGACATTCTCGTCCTCTCGGATGAGATCTACGCCGAGCTGACCTTCGGAGGGAAGGACCACGTATCCATCGCCTCCATTGAGGGGATGCAGGAGAGAACCGTTGTCATCAACGGCTTCTCCAAGGCCTTCTCCATGACGGGATGGCGTCTGGGATATGCCTGCGGTCCTGCCCCCATTCTTGCGCAGGTCACTAAGATCCATCAGTATGCCATCATGTGCGCGCCGACCACCGCGCAGCACGCGGCCGTCGAGGCCCTGCGGAACGGGGACGAGGCGGTTGCCGCCATGCGTGAGGAATACGATATGCGGCGCCGGCTGATCGTTGCGGGCTTTAACCGCATCGGCCTTACCTGCCGTGAGCCAAAGGGGGCGTTCTACGCCTTCCCCTGCATTCGTTCCACGGGACTTTCGGACGAGGAATTCTGCGAGCGCTTGCTTTACGCCGAGCGCGTGGCTGTTGTTCCCGGATCCGCCTTCGGAAGGGGAGGAGATGGATTCGTGCGAGCCTCCTACTGCTATTCCACCGAGCATATCTCCGAGGCGATCCGGCGCATCGAGCGCTTTTTGAAGACACTTTGATCCTCCGATGCCGCGGCAAGTGATGCGGTACGGTACAGAACCGAGATGGGACTGCGTGATGGCGCGGTCCCATGCTTTTTTGAAAAAAAAAGCGGGCTCTTATATAAAGGAAGAAAAAATGCGAAAAAATGAAAAAGAAATGCAAAAAAGCTCTTGACAGGAAAGACAAGTTGTGCTATAATAACTCTACCTCTGTCAAAGGGCTTTTTCTTTGTGCGCATTTTTGCACGGGAACCGCCGCTCCAAGCGCCACCCAAAAGGGTTGGACGGCTCCTTTCAGAGGGAGGTACACGGATCCAAGCTCGCCGCGAGGATCAAAAAAATTCATATAGGAGGTGCCGCTAAATGGCGAATGACGCACGCGTCAAGATTACTCTGGCATGCACGGAATGCAAGCAGAGAAATTACGACACAAAGAAAAACAAGAAGAATGACCCGGACAGACTGGAGCTCATGAAGTACTGCAAGCATTGCCGCAAGCATACGATGCACAAGGAAACGAAGTAATCCCTCGGGATGCACGTTTCAAACATTTTTGGAAAGGAATCAAATCGAATATGAAAACAGGAACTCTGTTGAGAAGATGGTCGGCAGCGCTCATTGCTGTCCTCCTGATGATTTCCCTTTTTGCGATTCCTGCGTTTGCTGAGGGCGAGGCGGATACCACGGGCGAAACCGAGGCAGAAACCACGGCAGAAACCACAGGCGAAACCACGGTAGAAACCGAGGCAGAAACCACGGGCGAAACCGAGGGTGAAACCGAGGCTGCAACCGAGAAGGAAACCGAGGCTGAAACCGACGCCGACAAGGACGAAACGAAGGGGCTCTCCACGGGCACGATCGTCGGCATCGTTATCAGTGCCGTTATCGTGATCGCAGGCGTGATCCTTTGCGTGAAGTTCCGTGAGAAGCTTGCAAAGGCATTCCGCGTTTACAAGAGCGAATGCAAGAAGATCGTTTGGCTGTCCTGGGATCAGACCAAGAAGAACACGCTGGTGGTCATCGTGGTTCTCGTTCTCTGCGCAGCTGCTATCATCGTATTGGATTACCTGCTGCAGGGTGCTTTCCTGGGCTTCTTCAAGCTCTTTAAGTAAGGCCTTACGGATATGAGTGATATCAATGAGATGAACGTAGGCCCGAGATGGTATGTGGCGCACACCTATTCCGGCTACGAAAACAAGGTTAAAGCAAATCTGGAAAAAATCATCGAAAACCGCGGACTCGGACATCTGATTTTCGACATCCGTATTCCGGTTGAAACCGTGATCGAAAAGAACGGCGATACCGAAAAGGAGGTTGAAACCAAGCTTTTCCCCTGCTACGTCTATGTAAAAATGATCATGACAGAGGAAAGCTGGCATGCCGTCCGCAATATTACCGGAGTGACCGGCTTCGTCGGTCCCGGATCCCGCCCCACTCCTCTGACGGAGGAGGAGGTTTCCGCACTTTCCATCGAGCAGGTGACCGAGGTCAAGCTGGCCTTCACCGTTGGCGACGAGGTAAGCGTGGTAGGCGGATTGTTCGAGGGATACACGGGAATCGTTCAGGCGATCTCCGAGGATCTCAAGAGCGTTACCGTGCTGGTCAAGCGCGGCAACCGCGATATGCCGGTTGAACTGGAAAGCGCGGATGTCAAGCTGGCATCGGCACAAGCCTGATCTCGCAACGAAAGGTTGCACGTGGGAGGAAGAAAATTTTTCACTTACATTCTTCCGCAAAAAACCACATTGAGAGGATTTTGAATTATGGCAAAGAAAATTTTGGGTTATATCAAGCTGCAGTTGCCCGCCGGAAAGGCAACTCCTCAGCCCCCTGTAGGTCCGGCACTCGGTCAGTACGGTGTTGCAATCCCCGTATTCACCAAGGAATTCAACGAGAGAACCAAGAATGACATCGGTCTGATCATCCCCGTTGTCATCACCGTTTACGCAGACCGTTCCTTCACCTTCATCACCAAGACTCCTCCGGCTCCCGTT
>JAFOGE010000229.1 GCA_017386965.1 Clostridia bacterium | reverse complement strand
CTCCGCTCGCATTCTGGACACCAGCAGCACCAACGCCGCGTCTCTCGTGACGCGCCTGACCATTGACGGCAAGACGGTCCTGATGACGGGTGACGCCTGCACGGGACACTGCACCGGCATGGTCAAGGCCTACGGCGAGGGCCTGCAGAGTGACGTCGTGCAGACGCCGCACCACGGCGTTCAGGTGGGCGCGACCATTCCCTTCTACCAGAACGTGAACCCCTCCTACGCCCTCTTTACCTGCGGCGACAGGCTCTTTGAGACGCACGCAAAGCCGCAGACCTACACGCAGTGGTTGCTCAATCATTTGCCTGCCGGAAATATCTATAAGGCCGGCCACAATAACGGAAACACCACCCGCGTCACCGAGATCGACTTCAAGACCATGACCTTCACCGTTACCGACCGGTAATGCGATCGAGCGCGGTCGGCAGAAAGGAGAGAGAGCCTTGCGTATTCCCCGTCAAAATCGGGATCTGCGGCACTACGTGCTTCGCCGTGACGTCGGCAAATTGTTCCTTTACGCACTCTGGATCCTTTCGTGGTGCATGGGAGCGCTTGCCTATAACCTGAACCACCAAACCTATCCGCCCGAGCGCCGTCTGCTCGGGTGGAGGCTGGCGCTCTGGATCGTGGCTGCCGTAATCGTCGGATTCTTCCTGTTTCGCATCCACTCGTTCTTCCTCGACCGTGATTTCATCGGAACACTGGAGAGCGTGGGACTTTCGCACACCTACACGGGATCCCGGGATCCGGGTGCCTTTCGGTCGGCGCAGTACGATTTTCGTCTTCACAAGGTGCTTACCGTGCGCTTGGAGAATGGGAAGAAAAAGAGAGTCCGCGTGGAGGAAAAGCAGGGAAGCTACGTGTATTATCGCATTGGCGACCGACTGATCGGTCTGCACGGATTGCCCTATCCCATCAATCTGGATTCGGACGAACAAACGGGATATGCATGCGCTGCCTGCGGCCGCGTGCATAAAGAGCAGCTCCCGCACTGCGATCAATGCGGTCTTTCCTTCCTTGATCCCGCGCAGCTTCCGAGGACATTCAAGAAGTAAATGAAAAAGGATGCTTCAAACGCCTTGCTTGTGCATTGGCATTTGAGGCATCCTTCTTTTTTTTGCCATTAACGGAATTCGGTGACGCCGTCGGCAAGATAGGTATGCGTGCGAAGAATGGAATAGCTTTCCTTTGCAGGATCTCCCGAGAGGATCAGGCCGCGCTCCTTTGCGGTCTTGATCAGAAATTCGGGATTGAGATGATTGGCAGAGCCGGCGGAGAGAATCGCGCTGATGTGCAGCTCGCCCTGCTTTGCAGGATCCTGCGTGACCTTGATCTTGCGGATCATGGGAACAATATCGACCTCCTTATCTCCCGACTTGGTTTTCTTCGTAACGGTCAAGGGAGAGGTCGTGTAGAGTGCTTCCAGTGTGCGGGAAAGGTCTGCATCCGCCTTTTCGAGGTGCAGGCAGATCTCGTATTTTGCCCAGACGATGTCCTGTATGGAGGTGGTTGGCTCGTAGGCCTCGAGGACTTGCATCTCTTCCGTCAGCTCATGGTTGAGCTGCTCCTTGACCTTCGCCGGCGGAATATCTCGGTCGATGCGCAGATCGATGAATTCGCATTCGCTCTCGCTTCCTACCGAAAGGGGAAGACCGAAGATGACCTTGGCGTGGGGATTGAAGCCCTGCGTGTACCACATCGGGATCCCGGCACGGACCAGAACGCGCGCGAAGGTGCGCTGCAGATCGAGATGGGAGATGTATTGCAGGTCGCCGACCTTGCGGAAGAGAATACGCACCGTCTTGGGGGAGGGGAGCAAGGGCCATTCGTTTCGCTCGGGACGTCCCTTTGAGAAGGGAGCTGCCTTTGGCATCTCCGACGGCTGACTCTCCCGGCATCCGGGGCAAACGGCTCTCACGCCGCCCAGCTTGTTGGCACCGCAGGCCGAGCAGGCCTCGCGGCAGTTGGGCGTAGTGGATTCGGCATATGCCTTCGCACGCTCGCGCAGGAAGAACTCCTTGCTGACACCGCAGTCGATGATGTCCCAGGGCAGGACCTCGTCAAGGCCCCAGGTGCGGTTGGCGTAGAAGGCGGGATCGATTCCCGTACGGGAAAGGACCGAGAGCCAATTTTCGTAATTGAAATATTCATCCCAGGCATCGAATTTGAAGCCCTCGCGGCAGGCAAGCTCCAGCGCATCGGCAAGACGTCTGTCGCCGCGCGCCAGGACGGCCTCAATGTGGGACACTCTCGCGTCATGGTGTTGGTAGCGCACGTGGCGGTTGGTGATCTTTCCGTTGAGGTACTCCTGCTTCTCGCGGAGCGTTTCCATGCTGTCCTGCGCCTCCCATTGGAAGGGGGTAAAGGGCTTGGGAATGAAGCAGGAAACGCTGACCGTGACCTGCACCTGGCGGGTGCGGTTGCGGTTGGGATTCTGATAGTAGGCATCCGCCACCTTTCCGGCAAGCTCGGCGATGCCGTCGAGGTCCGCGTAGGTTTCGGTGGGAAGACCGTTCATGAAATAGAGCTTTACGGCGTTCTTCTTGGCGTCAAAGGCCACGTTCACGGCGCGCAGGACGTCCTCCTCGCGCACGTTCTTGTTGATGACGTCGCGCAGGCGCTGCGTTCCCGCCTCGGGCGCGAAGGTCAGGGAGGAGGAGCGCACCGATTCGATGCGCTTCATCAGATCCTTGCTGAAGCTGTCCACGCGCAGGGAGGGGAGCGAAAGGCTGACCATATTGTCGTCGGTCCAATTCAGCAGCTTGTCGCACAGGGGCTCCAGCTCGGTATAGTCACTGATGGAGAGCGAGGAGTAAAGCCAATACTCCTAGCAACGGAACAATATCCATAGGGCTGTTTCCCATCAACAGCTTCACCACAATTAAGATCAGCAAACCACTAACTACCAATGTTTCAATCATCATGCGTGGAACCTGATTGAGGAACATGAACTTGCGATTAGCCTCGCCATACTGCGTATATGTCCTATCAAATTCACTTAAGAAGGATGCCTCCTTACATAATACTTTCGTTTCTTTTATGGTTTCCTT
>JAFOGE010000228.1 GCA_017386965.1 Clostridia bacterium | reverse complement strand
TAGTGGCGAATGATCTCGGGGGCAGAGCCGACGAGGGTACGGTCGGATACGCGCTTGATCTCCACGGCGTCATCTGCGATCAGACGGTGGCCGCGCTTGATCAATTCGATCGCGGTTTCACTCTTACCGATTCCGCTGTCGCCCAGAAGCAGCATACCCTCACCGTAAACCTCCACAAGTCCGCCGTGGCGTGTAATGCGGGGGGCAAGGTGTGTATTCAGGGAGGAGATCAGGCTTGCCATAATGGGGCTTGTCTTGACCGACGTGCGCAGAATGGGAACCCCTTTTTTCGTCGCGCGCTCAATGATCGCCTCATCCACCGCCATTCCCGTGGTATAGAGAATGGCAACGGGATCCGCATCCACCAGCTGCTGCAGACGCAGACGCTTGGTACTGACGTTGAGCGAGTTGAGGTACTGCATCTCGGCCTTGCCGATCAGCTGAATGCGTTCCTTATCAAAAATCTCGTAAAAGCCTGCCAGAGCCAGTCCCGGGCGGTTGACCTCGGGGGACGTGATCTGGATCTGGTCAAAATGGGCGGGGCGTACGACCACCTCCAGATGGTGGTCCTCTGCGACCTTGGAAAGAGGAATCTGATAAACCTGCTTCACGGTGGAATACCTCCTTTGCGTTTTGGAATGGTCTTTTCCTATATTCTATCACAAATTTTGCGCAAAAGGAATAGTTTTTACAAAATTTCATCTCTTTTTTTTCGCTATTCATAAAAAAGACACAAGTTTCCTGTATAATGATTCTTTGAAGAAAAGAAATCGGATGAAAAGGAGAGGGCTATGCAAAAACGAAGGATCTTTGCCCTTTTGTTGGCAGCTTTGCTGCTTGGACTTTCGGCACTTGGCTGCACCTCGGCCAAGACCAAGCAGGAGCAGCGTGTGATCGGGACCTGCGCGGGCTACGACGTGCTTTACGAGGAGCTTCGCTATCTGACCTTGACCTATAAGGAGCTTTTTGAGGATACCTACGGTGAGGGGATCTGGGAGGATCCTGTCACGACGGAGAAATACCGCAAGGAGCTGGAGGATACGGTCTGGGATATGCTTTTGAACAACTACGCGGTGCTCTCCGCGTGCGATACCTACCTGCCCAAGAAGAATGCGATTGAGGACGAAGCGATCCAGGAGGCCGTGGATCAGATGATCGAGGAGATGATCGCGTCCTATGGAAGCAAAAAGGAATACAGAAAGGCCCTGGAGGCCTACCATACCACCGAGCATTTTCTGCGCTTCACCTTCGGCGTTGCGCAGCTGGAGAACGAGCTGATCTATGCCTTGGCCGACGATTGGGAGCTGATGATCAACAACCTGGAGGATTTTGAGGCCTGGCTGCGCGAGGGCAACTGCGTTTACGTCCAGCACGTCTATATCCGCAACGATGCGGGCGAGGACGTTGACGAGAATCGGGCAAAGGCAGAGCAGGCGCGTTTGGACCTGATCGGTGCAGAGAATGAGGAGCAGATCAACGAGATCGTCGGGGACAAGAGGAATGAGGATCTGCAGCCCTCCCCCTACTATGTGGTCAAGGGCGTTTACGTGTCCGAGATCGAGGATGCGGCCTACGGATTGGATTTTGCGGGCGACGTCAGCCAAGTGGTCGAAACCGAGGGCGGCTTCTACGTCCTTGTGCGTATGGAGGACAGCACCGAGATTCTGCTCTCCAAGCTCACGAGCCTTTTCTCGGACTATCAGAACACCGTGGTTGAGGATTACGTGGAGATGGCAAAGCAGACTCTGCGTTTGGAATTGAACGAATACGGAAGGTCGCTGGATCTGTTAGCGATCGAATAAGAGGGGACGTCCCCCCCAAAAAAGGAAAGGAGGATCGGCATGGCGCGCTTTGGACTTGGACGGCAGCACCGTCATACCCCGCACGGACGCGGCGGAGGGCTTTCCCCTCTTGCGATCGTGGGAATCTGTCTTGCCGCGGCGATCCTTTTGACGGTTCTCGTCGGCAACATTCTGCGCGTGACGCT
>JAFOGE010000227.1 GCA_017386965.1 Clostridia bacterium | reverse complement strand
TCCAAAAATCAAGCGATTTTTCAATACTATACAGGAAAAATATGAATCGAATATGAACGGCGCGCCTTTCGCACCCGATTTTCTGTAAAGCCTTTTTTACAGGATAGCAGGTAAAATTGCGGGAAAGCACTTGAAAAAGCGCTTTGAATGTGCTATAATGTTAAATACTGTAATTGTGAAGAAGGCCCGAACGGGCAAAGGAGAAAAAGACAAATGAAACTTGGAATCGTAGGACTCCCGAACGTAGGAAAAAGCACTCTCTTCAATGCGCTCACCAATGCAGGTGCGGAATCGGCGAACTATCCCTTCTGCACCATTGAGCCGAACGTTGGCGTTGTTACCGTTCCCGACAATCGCCTCGATTTTCTTGCAGATATGCATCATCCGAACAAGGTGACTCCTGCTGTCATCGAATTTGTAGATATTGCAGGCCTTGTAAAAGGGGCATCCAAGGGCGAGGGACTCGGCAATCAGTTTTTGGCCAATATCCGCGAGGTGGACGCGATCCTGCACGTGATCCGTTGCTTTGAGGATGACAATATTATTCACGTTGACGGAAAGATCAATCCGATGCGCGATCTGGAAACCATCAATATGGAGCTGATCTTTGCCGATATGGAGGTTCTTGAGCGTCGCATGGACCGCACCCGCAAGGCGATGCGTGCAGATAAAAAGTACGGAGCAGAGCTTGCTGTTTTTGAAAAGCTGATGGCCGCGCTGGAGCAAGGAAGCTGTGCACGTACGGTGGAGTTGACTGAGGACGAGGAGGCTTGCCTTTACGATACGCCTCTGCTTACCCGTAAGCCCGTTATTTACGTTGCAAACGTCAGCGAGGATTGCGCCTCGTGTGAGCCTGTCGGCAACGAGGCTTATGACGCCGTCAAGGCGTTTGCAGCCGGAGAGCATTCGCAGATCATTCCCATCTGCTGTCAGATTGAGGCAGAGATCGCGGAGCTGAGCGCCGAGGAAAAGCAAATGTTCCTGGCGGATCTCGGAATTGAGGAGAGCGGCCTGGACCGTTTGATCAAGGCAAGCTACGCCCTTCTGGGACTGGTCAGCTTTTTGACTGCAGGAGCGGACGAGTGCCGTGCGTGGACCATCCGTAAGGGCACGAAGGCGCCGAAGGCAGCCGGAAAGATCCACTCCGATATTGAGCGCGGTTTTATTCGAGCAGAGGTTCTTGCTTTTGAGGATCTGAAAAAATATGGTTCTATGAATGCTGCAAAGGAAGCCGGTCTTCTGCGCAGCGAGGGTAAGGAATACGTCATGCAGGACGGAGATATCGTTCTCTTCCGCTTTAACGTTTGATTTTGCATCCGAATCGGGGTGTCGTTAAGACGCCCCGATTTTTATTTCTGAAAAAAAGTAAAAAAAAATTATAAAATACGGTTCCATAGAAAGAAAAAATATGTTATAATGAGGATGGTTCGAATTTTTTGTGATTTTCTGACGGAGGTAAGCAAAAATGAAAAAAAGCAGAGGCAAGCAGATTCTGGAAATTTGCTGCTGTTCCCTTCTCTCCATACTCTTTCTTTGCTCTGCCTTTGTTGGATCCGTCTGTTATGCCAGCGGAAACGAGCGCTTCTTCGAGGGCTCCACACAGGAATATTATGAGAGTCTTCTGGAAATCGGGTTTCCGATCGATTATGCCATCCGCTTAACGGAGCTGCATTTGCTCCATCCGGAGTGGGAATTTGAGCCGCTTCTCATAAGCAAGAATGAGCCTGCCTATACGTGGGATTACATCATTGAAAAGGAAATGGAGGAGCCGGATAACAATCTGATCTTTTCTTCGTCATCCTATGCGCCCTACCGCCATCCGACAAACGATATACTTTATGATGCCGGACATTATCAAGCATCCAAGGAAGCGGTAGAATATTTTATGGATCCCCGAGGCTTCCTCAATGAAACGGATATTTTTCAGTTTTTCGATCTGTCCTTTTCGCAAGGAAACTACGAGCTTGCCGTGCAGAAGGTTCTTTTAGGAACCTTTATGGAAAATGCAGTTTTGGAAAACGGTATGACCTATGCACAGTATTTTTGCACCGTAGGAAAGGAGCTTTCCATGAATCCGATCTTCCTTGCCACCAAGGTGCGCCAGGAGATTGGCGTTTATGGATCCTCCCCGGTGATCTTTGGGACCTGCGGAACGCTTTTGGCAGATTATTATCTCAATCAGACCGTTCAATCGGAGAACGGCAAGGAGATCCTTCCTCCAAGCGAGGGTTATACTGCAGAGGAACTCCGGTCGCTGGACGGACTTTACAATTTCTTTAACGTAGGAGCTTCCGGAAAAGGGCTTTTTGCGATCTATCACGGAGCTATGGAGTATGCAAAAAAAGGGACCCCGACGATGGCGGACGCCTGGGGTGGAGATCCCTCTTGGAATACAAAGTGGAAGGCAATTTACGGCGGATCGTATTTTCTGAAGACGCGCTACGTAGACGCGTATCAGTCCACTGTTTATCTTCAAAAATTCAACGTGGACAGCCGGGTATCCGATAAAAACTTTTGGAAGCAGTATTCTCAAAACGTTTCTGCCGCAATGAGCGAGGCCAAAACGCTCTATCAGTCCATGGCAGAATCGGATACGTTGGACTTTAGCTACCGTTTTCTGATCCCTGTTTATCAAGGGATGCCGCACAAGCCCTGTGCAGATCCCGCCAAGGGCTCTTGCACCTATACCGCAACGGCAGATACCAAATATTCCTACGCCGGCTCGTGGGAATCTCCTTGCCAGACCTCTTGCGAAAACGAGCCGCTCTATCGCAGTCTTCAGCTGGAATACGGAAGCTCTGTGACATTTACCGCCTCCCTGACGCATTCTTACGGGATTGAAAAGCTGGAATATCGAGTGGATCAAGGTGAATGGATGGCATTACCGGACACCGACCGCATTTCGCTGACGCTTTCAACGGACTTTTTGCCTCTCTCGCAGCATATACTGGTCATAAGAGGAAAGGCAGCGTACGATCCGGAGGATTCCGGCAAGAAAAGCAATGCCTATTTCCTTTGCGGTGTGTTCTACATCACGGAACGTCCACGGCAGGTCACACTCTCTCTGGAGGTAGGCAATACAAGGACCGATCGCCCCCATCTCTCGGGGGATGAAGTTACCCTTCCGGTTTGCGAAACCGAGGACTTCATCGGTTGGCTTGGCTCGGACGGTAGCCTTTTGCCCTCCGGCGCAAGGTACATGCTGCGCGACGACGTAACCTTTAAGGCACTCTTTCTAGAATGGGAGATCCTTCCCGGCGCTTCCCTCTCCACCTCGGGTGCTCCTCCGCATATGCATTTCTTCGCCCTGCTCCGAGGCAATGCCTGGAGCAAAATTGCGCAGGAAAGCGGAGGCCGGCTCTCCTTCTACGGTGTTATCGAAACACCCTCGGCATC
>JAFOGE010000027.1 GCA_017386965.1 Clostridia bacterium | reverse complement strand
AGGAGAGGAGCGGTGCATACGCTGGTCAGATTGAGGATGAAGGCGTCAAAGTCGATCGGACCCTCAAAGGAGATCTTCACCAGTCGGTCCTCGACAGCCTCAACACCGAGGTCGTCAATGGAA
Organism: Clostridia bacterium; assembly: GCA_017386965.1. Classification (GTDB taxonomy): domain Bacteria; phylum Bacillota; class Clostridia; order Oscillospirales; family CAG-272; genus UMGS1865. The sequence goes on along the minus strand of JAFOGE010000027.1, from coordinate 13,726 downwards.
ACGTCGCCTTCTTTTACGGCACGCGCGTTCTTGATGTCAAACAGAAGGGAGGCAGCAGCAAAGCTGTTGTTGGAGTTCAGCAGACGCTTGAAGGTAAAGACAACGTCCTCGGAGGTCAGGGCGGTGCCGTTGCTCCAATACGCTTCCTTCAGGGACAGCATCATGTAGTACTCTCCCTTTGCCGTATCGGAGTGCGTGGTGTACTTGCTGACAAGGCCTTTTTCGATTTTGCCCTTTTCATTGAGCTTGAAGAGCGTTTCGAACATCATTCCGAGGATGTCAGCAGACTCGGTGTTGTAGTACGCATTGGCGGGATCGAAATCATAGATCTCGTTTGTTAGGTACATGGTGACGTAAGCACCTCTGTCATCCTCGTCCAGCTTCGTCGAGCAGGCAGCCAGCGTGGGAATGAGCATGATCGTACACAAAAGCAGAGCAATGATCCGTTTTGTCTTAGTCATGATTTGAAAATCCTCCTCTTTGTAAAAAAGAAAATCGAAATGGGCGTAACGAGTCTTTCGGATACGCCGTTATACCTCATTATTATAAACTATTTCCTCTCGGATTTCAAGGGATTCCCAAATCTTTTCGTGTATATTTTGTTAATTTTCTTGGAAGATTAATTCTAAAAACAACATTTTAACAAAATGGACATGATTTGTTAAAAGCCTATTTAGAGTATGCTCGAAGGCTTGGGGCGAAAAACCGCATCATGAGGGAGGAGCTTGGTATGTTGGAATACGCAAGAAGTGATCTTGCCTGTGAAATTTCGCAGAGAGAGATCGAAAGCCTGCAGGGGACGGAGTGGTCGGAGAGGCAGATCGGCCCCTTTCGTAAAAGCACGCTTCGAATTCGGGATCCGGAAAGCGCGCGACGGCTGGGAAAGCCGTGCGGAACCTATCAGACTGTGGATTGCGGCAAGCTTCATCGGCTGACAGGGGAGCGGGAAGCGCTCTTGATCCGTCTGCTTGCGGGGGAACTTCGGGGAATGGCGGAGCGGTTGAGCGGACGGCGTCCGGACGGTTCCTTTGGTGTTTTGGTTGCCGGGCTTGGAAACGCGGAGCTGACCGCGGACGCGATTGGCCCGAAAACGGTAGGTCGCTTGACGGCTACCAGGCATCTGCGTCAGTACGAGCAGGAATTATACCGCGCGATGGGATGCTCCGCTCTTTCTGCATTGGCGCCCGGCGTGCTTGGACAGACGGGCATCGAAACAGCAGAGCTTTTGCGCGGAACGGTGAGATGCGTACGTCCGGACCTGCTTTTGGTAGTGGACGCGCTTTCCGCAAGAAGCTGTGCGCGCCTTGGGAGCACGGTTCAGATATCGGATGTGGGGATCGAGCCCGGATCCGGCGTTGGGAATCACAGAGCTGCCATTACGAAGAAAAGCATGGGGATCCCCGTGATTGCGTTGGGCGTTCCTACCGTTGTCAGCTCGGCAACCTTGGTGCTCGAGGCGCTCGAGGCGGCGGGAATACAGACGGAGGCTCCATCTCTCGACCGCGTTTTGAAAAAGGGGCAAAGCTTTTTTGTTTCCCCTAAGGAGAGCGATGTGATCGTTGATCGGGCATCCTATCTTTTGGCAGAGTCCATCGGAAGGGCCTTTACGGACGGCTTTTGAAAAAAGACGGAGGGAAGGCATAATCTACGCTTTTGACGTCATAGAGTGGAGCAGGACATCCGCTGAATGCGTGTGGACGGAAAGGAGCAGAAGATGAACCGATTGCCCTCAACCAAGCAGCTTCCCGGAAGGGAACGAATCGAATTGATCGAACAGCACGGAGCCTATCGAGCCTTTGCCGTTTTTTTGGTCGCTTGCGCGCTTTTGATTGCCGCGTTTGCGATCAGCGCGGTCTGGAAGCAAGCGGACGGAAATCCCCTCCCGGACGGTACAGAAACCGGCACCTTCTCGAATGCGGGAGCGGACACGCTTCCCGAAGGCGAGCCGAATACCGAGGGGGGCTCGGAGGAAGCAGAGCCGGAGGAAGGGATCCCGGACGGAGCAGAGAAGATCCGCGATATGGATCTTGCCTATCGATCTCTTGGAGAGGAATATCTCCATAACGAAACGGGATACCGACCGAACGTCGCGGATCTCTTGGAGAAACCGCTTTCCCTTGATTTGGGAGCCGCCCCTACCGTCTTGGTTTTACATACCCACACGACGGAGGCCTATCTCCCGTCAGGAACGGTTTATATCGATGAACCGATGGGGGATCTGTCCTATTCGGAGGACCCGGAAAAAAACGTGATCTCTGTCGGAAGGAGCTTTTGTGAGGCGCTTGAAAAAAAGGGCATCACCGTACTGCATTGCACGGTGATGCACGATGATCCGACTCTGCGCGGCTCCTATGAGCGCGCGGCGGAAACGATTCGGGCTTATTTAGAGGACCATCCGGAGATCTGCTGCGTGGTGGATCTGCATCGGGATTCGGTCCGGGATCGGGAGGGCGCATATATCCGTTCCTTGGCCGAGGGAAGAGAAGAACCGACGGCACAGCTCCTTTGCGTGGTTGGAACAGATGGCAACGGAACACCCTGCGAGCAATGGGAGAAGAACCTTGCTCTGGCTTTGCAGCTTCGCCATGCCTTGAACGCCAACGGCGGATCGCTTTGCCGCCCGGTTTCCTTGCGAAACGCTTCCTTTAATCAGGAATTGGCTCCCATGTCGATTCTGCTTGAGGTCGGGTGCGATGCAAACGCGATTGAGGAGGCAAGACGTGCGGCGAAACTGGCGGGGGAGTCCTTGGCGGATCTGCTCCTTGCGAATTGAGAACCTTCCTTTTATTTTATTGGAAGTCTATCAGGAGCGGCGTCTGCGCAAGCAGAGATATTCTACACCGAGTAAAAGAGCACCAAGCAAAAGGCCGTTCAAAAGACTCAGCGAGCCGCTTTCCATAGCACCGATTACTCCGACGAATCCAACGAGCGAAAGTGCGGTTCCGAGCACGCGGAGGGTAGAGAAAGCCGTGCGCGCTTTTTCCGAGGCGCAGATGGATTCCAGTGCATTGCGGAGCTTGCCGATCTCCGGAGCACTCTCTGTGTAGTATCCTTCGAAAATTCTGCTATTGGAATCAAATCGTCCGTTGTGTTCATAAGATGCGTTCATTTTTCTTCTCCTTAAATCCAAAAATGGAATTATTACGATTGTATTATAGCAGATAAAATTCGGTTTGTCAATAGGAAAATTCCAAAAAAAGAATTTTTTTCAAAAAAATACTTTACAAAGGGGAAATGATGTGTTATAATAGTACCGTAATCGGAAAATCGGAGGTCGTATGGAAAACTATATTGATCGTATTAAGAAGAAAAAATCCGAGCGAAGATTGACCAATGAGCAGCTCGCCGGCAAGTCCGGAATTCCACTCGGAACGCTGAGCAAGATGCTCGCAGGGATGAGTGATTCCCCCAAGCTTTCCAATATTGTGGCTCTTTGCAATGCGTTGGATTGCTCGGTTGAGTACATCGTCAGCGGAACGCCTGAGAACACCAATAATTATACTTTGCAGGATGAGGAGATCTCTCTGATCGAGGATTTTCGCCTGCTGGATTCCTGGGGGCAGAATCTGGTCAAGCAGGTGCTTTCCATGGAGAGTGAGCGCGTGGGGGCAGCGGCGGTTTCGGTGGAGGAGAGTGCTTCCTCCGCAAAGAAGCGGAGCGCCCGTGTTCTGCAAACGCCGGCTGCGTTTTCCGCACGGCGCTATGCAGGGGAGGAGGTCCGCACCGAAAAGCGCCAGATCCTGCTTTACGACATGCCGGTTTCGGCAGGCGTCGGCATCTATCTGGATGCGGATGCTGCTACCTCGATACAGATTCCGAACACCGAAAAGACGCATGAGGCCGACTATGCACTGCGTATCCGAGGAAACAGTATGGAGCCGAAATTCCATAATGAGGATATCCTTCTGGTAGAAAGCACCGATGCCGTAGAGGTCGGTGAGCTTGGCATTTTCCTTTTGGACGGCGAGGCCTTCTTTAAGGTGTACGGAGGCGACTGCTTGCGTTCTCTGAATCCCGAGTACGGTCCGATCCCGCTCAAGGATTATACGGACGTTCAGTGTAAGGGGCGCGTCATTACCCGTTTGAAGAGAAAATAAGAATCTGAAGATCAAGAGGGAGAAACAGCGGTGAACGGTCTGTTTCTCTTTTCTTGAAAGAGGAAATGATTATTATGCATGAGTTTCATAGACAACGTCTGAGGGAGCGCTATCTGAAATGCGGATTTGAATCCTTTGCCGATCACGAGCTTTTGGAAATGCTGCTTGGATATGCCATCCCGCGCAAGGATACGAACGCCATTGCGCACGATCTTCTCAAGCGATTCGGCACTCTGCGCAGAGTGCTTCTTGCAGAGCTGCCGGAATTGCTCGCGGTGGATGGAATGGGGGAGGCATCGGCAATTTGCCTCAAGCTTCATTTGGAGATGCTTCGGCGCGCCCTGCAGGATGACACCAAGAATCAAGTGCGCTACGATTCGGTGATCAAGCTGGCAAAATTTCTCTGTCCGCAGTTCATATGTGCCACGCATGAGATGGTATATGCGATGCTTCTGGACAACGGAATGCGTCTTTTGGAATGCTTTAAGGTTACCGACGGCATCATCAATGCGGCAGAGGTTTCGGTTCGGCGCATCGCGGAGCGCGCCTATCATATGCACGCCGCAAACGTCGTGCTGGCGCACAATCATCCGGGTGGACTGGCCGTTCCGTCGGCGCAGGACATTGAGTTTACGGATTGCCTCAACGAGAGTCTGCGAACACTCGGGATCGTTCTGGTTGAGCATTTTGTGATCGTAAACGAACGCTTTGCACCGATCATGCGGCAGAACGCGACGACGATGCACAGTGCGCCGCAGCTGGACCGTGCAAACGACGGATTTTATGAAAGATTCTACGAGGGAGCGGAGGAAGGCACCTTAGATCAATTCTCCATCTGAATTTCCGTTTTCAAAGCGAAGAAAGCGATTCAAAGCCCTTGCAGAAAAGCAAAAGGAAGCCATTTCAATCAGAAAAGACGGCGTCGAGCCGTCAATAGAAGGACGAGGACGACAATGAACAAGGCATTGTCGTCCTCACTTTTTTATCCGATGATTGCCGGTTGACGCTGGGGCGCTTTTTCTTCCTTCCTTTGACCGTAGCAGGAGCAGGAGCCGAGCGCGGCTTCAATGCGAAGCAGACGGTTGTATTTGGCAACGCGCTCGCTCCGGCAGGGCGCACCCGCCTTGATATAGGGAGCGCTGACTGCCACGGCAAGATCCGCAAGCGTCGTGTCCTCGGTTTCTCCGCTTCGGTGAGAGGGAATAAAGGAATAACCGGCATCCCGGGCGGTGCGGATGACCTGCATGGTTTCGGTCAGCGTCCCGATCTGGTTGGGCTTGACCAGAATAGCGTTTGCGGCATTGCGGTGGATGCCTTCCCGAAGACGCTTGACGTTGGTGACAAAGAGATCGTCCCCGACAAGCATGATCCGATCCCCAAGCCGGGCCGTCAGATCGCTCCAGCCGTCAAAATCACGCTGGTCCAGGCCATCCTCGATCGAAAGGATCGGGTACTTTTTGGAGAGAGAGCAGAGGTATTCGATCAGTCCGTGGCGGCTAAAGCTTTTTCCGCGCTTTGGCATACGGTACTCTCCGGATTCATCGCACCATTCACCGGCTGCGCAGTCCAGAGCGATCTTGACACGCTCGGTCCCGTAGCCGCTTTCCTCAATGGCGCGGCAGATCAATTCCAGTGCTTCCTCGTCATCCTTCAGATCCGGTGCGAATCCGCCTTCATCGCCAACCGTCGAGGCGTGACCTTCGTTTCGAAGAATGCGCCCGAGCGAGTGGTAGATCTCGGAGCCGATCCGAAGGGCCTCCGTAAAGGAGGCGGCGCCGATCGGGACGATCATGAATTCCTGAATTTCTACGTTGTTGGAGGCGTGCGCACCGCCGTTGAGAATGTTCATCATGGGGATGGGAAGACGCTCGGCGGATGCTCCTCCGAGATAACGGTAGAGTGGGACGTGATACCAGTTTGCTGCGGCTCGTGCCGCGGCAATCGATACCGAAAGAATTGCGTTTGCACCAAGTCGGCTTTTGTTTTCGGTTCCGTCAAGATCGGAAAGGATCCGATCTACCTCGCCTTGCTCCGAGGCGTACACGCCGGAAAGGGCCGGAGAAATGATCTTTCCCACGTTTGCGACGGCCTCGCGCACGCCTTTTCCACCGTAACGGCGACGCTCTCCGTCGCGTAGCTCACAGGCCTCATAGATGCCCGTGGAGGCCCCGGAGGGGACGCTTGCAACACCAACGGTTCCGTCGGAGAGAAAGACGGTAGATTCTACGGTCGGATTTCCTCTTGAATCCAATATTTCTCTGGCACAGCAACGAATGATCTGCGGTTTGTTCATAGTAGTATTTTCCTTTCAAAAGAATCTTTTTTGGTAGGCAACGGTAGTATCGACGGGGATGCGGTTGGGTATGCAGGCTTTTCCAAAAAAGCGAAGGATGCTCGCACTTTACGACGCAAATCGGCATATCCTGCCATTGAAGGAGGTGCGATCATGCGGAATGCGACACAAAAAAAGGAAGAATGCAGATTTATGATTGGTGCATTGACGCAGGCGATGCAGGCACAGCGTGTCCTGCTGAACGGTGCGATCAAGAGCGAGGTCGTTGGCGCGGATCTCAGGCAGGGAAGCGCGGGATGCGGATACGGGGTCACGTATCCGTGCGGAGAGGAGATACAGGCGCGCAATCTCCTGCGGAAAGCGGGAATCCGTGTACGCAGATAAGGAGGAGGCAATGATCTATCTGGATCATGCTGCAACAAGCTTTCCAAAGCCGTCGGCCGTTCCCGCGGAGATGCTTCGTTGTATGCGGCTTTATTGCGGAAACCCGGGGCGCGGCTCGCATGCGCTGGCCTTGGCGGCCGCTGAGAGGATTTTTGCCTGTCGGGAGGAGGTGGCATCCTTCTTCGGATCCGAGCATCCGGAAAGAGTGGTCTTTACCGTCAATGCAACGGCGGCGTTGAACACGGTCATCAAGGGACTGTTGAAGGCAGGGGATCATGTGCTGATTTCGGATATGGAGCACAATGCGGTTTACCGTCCGATCCATCGGTTGGCACAGGAGGGAAGGATCACCTACGACGTTTTTTCAACCATGGTTACGGAGGAAGGGCGCAATCCAATACGGATCACGGCACGTCTTTCGCGCTTGGTACGTTCGAATACGAGGATGCTGATTTGCGCACATGCCTCCAACATTTGCTCTGCCGTGCTGCCTCTGGAGGAGCTCGGTGCCTTTTGTCATAAGCGAGGGATTCTGTTCGTGGTGGACGCGGCACAGTCTGCCGGGCATCTTCCGATCCATCTCAAGCACATGCAGATCGATGCGCTCTGCGCTCCCGGGCATAAGGGGCTTCTCGGACCGCAGGGGAGCGGATTCTTTTTGCTTGGCGAGGGGATTCTTCCGGACACCTTGATCGAAGGGGGGAGCGGTTACCGATCCCTGGAGGGGGAGATGCCGCAGGAGATGCCTGAGCGGTACGAGGCCGGAACACTTTCGACCCCTGCGATCGTCGGACTTCTGGAGGGAATTCGGGAGGTCAAAAAACGAGGTGTTGAGCGTATCGGTGCGCACGAGAGGGCTTTGAATCTTCGGCTGCAAAGTCGTTTGGAATGCATCCCGGAGGTTACGGTATATGCCCCCATGCATCACGGCTCCGTCCTGCTTTTTAATGTTGCAGGACATTCCTCGGAGGAGGTGGGGCAGGCGCTGAATAAAATGGGTTTTTGCGTTCGCGCGGGCTTCCACTGTGCAGCATTGGCGCATCGCACGCTGGGAACACCGCAGAGCGGTGCGGTTCGTGTCAGTCCCGGGTATAATAATACTGAGGTGCAGATGGATGCATTTGCAGATGCGGTGGAGAGAATTTGCAAGCATTAAAAAGGGAGGTGTCGCAAATGCGAATCGCGTTTGCTTGACACCCCCCGCCTTTTCAGAGCCTGTTTAAGCCAGCTTTGAAAGGATCTCAACGGCGGTAACGGGACAGACGGCCTTTCCGTGCTCGGAGATGTAGAGGCGGAGCCATGCGGCGTTTTCGAGCGTTCCGTATTCGTTAAGGAAGCTCCATTCCTCCGGGATAGAGAAGGGAGAGGAGGAAAGGAAGGAAATCAAAAGAAAATAGCTTCCTTGATCGTCGCGGAAGGCGCAGCTTTCTCCTATGTAACCTGTCTGAATGAGGCGCCGGCAGGCGGAAAGAAGATGCTCGATCCGTTCAAAGCGGTAGGCGCAATCCCGATGGAAGCCGGTTGTGCGAGGCGCGGGTGAGGGAAGGAGGGATCGATTCTCCTTTGCGGTGGTGCAGTCCTCCGAGGCGCGCTTCCCCTGCTCAGGGGTATAGCTGATAAACATTTCACATCCCCCTTTTCGCGAGGGGAAATACTGAACGGCGATCTGGCGGTCATCTCCCTCAAAGTCGGTTTGCTTTCGTATCTCCCGAAGAAGAAGACGGAAGGCGTGATGCATCTGTTGACTGTCTTCTCCAAAGCTGTCGGTGTCCAACTCAAAATGGCACATATCCGTGGGAGTCAGCATGATCTTCAGCTTGCGTTCGCTGATGCGGATCAATTCCATATCATCTTTACTCCTTTCCATGGAAGAAGAGGTTTTGCCCTTTGGGGCTCTTATATACATTATAGCTTCATTTTTCAAAAATGGAACCCCCAAATTTTTGGTAATTTTATTGACGGTAGGGGGAAAGTGTGGTATAATGAATTTGTAAAACAAGGATTTGAGAAAGGCCGAGTGCCTTAAGAAAGGATGGTTACATTATGGATTTGAAGTCAATACTCTCTAAAGTGGATCACACGCTTTTGTCGCAGAGCGCAACGTGGGAGGAGATCCAAGCAATTTGTGAGGACGGTATTCGGTACGGCACGGCCTCCGTTTGTATTCCGGCGTCTTTTGTTGCACAGGCAGCGGAATTCTCTGCAGGACGCATTCCGATCTGCACCGTGATCGGGTTCCCGAACGGATACAGCACAACGGCAGTAAAAATCTTTGAAACCCGCGACGCCGTGCAAAACGGAGCGGACGAGATCGATATGGTCATCAACATCGGATGGGTCAAGGAAGGACGATACGACGATGTTTTGGATGAGATCAAGCGGATTCGCGAGGCTTGCCGCGGCAAGATCCTGAAGGTGATCATCGAAACCTGCCTTTTGACAGAGGATGAAAAGATCCGTATGTGCGAGGTCGTGAACGCATCCGGAGCAGATTATATCAAAACCTCCACGGGCTTCTCCAAGGCCGGAGCTACCCCGGAGGATATTGCGATCTTTGCTCGCTATTCCGCACCGCACGTCAAGATCAAGGCGGCGGGTGGCATTCGCTCCTTGGCAGACGCCGAGAATTACATCGCTCTTGGCGCATCCAGACTTGGGACAAGCTCGATCGTGAAGCTTGCCAAGGGCCAGGAAAACGGAAATGGAGGATACTGATATGGCAGAAAAGCATTACCCAACCGCGCATATTAATGCAACCCCGGAGGATTTCGGAAGAACGGTCTTGATGCCGGGCGATCCCCTTCGTGCAAAATTCATCGCGGAAACCTACCTGGAGAATCCGCGTCTTGTCAACGCAGTGCGCGGCATCAACGGCTATACGGGAACCTGGAAGGGAACAAAGGTTTCGGTTATGGCAAGCGGCATGGGAATGCCGTCCATCGGCATTTACAGCTACGAGCTGTTCAACTTCTTTGGGGTGGAGAATATACTCCGCATCGGAAGCGCCGGCGCGCTTCGCAAGGATGTACAGATGCGCGACATCGTGATCGGAATGGGTGCCTCCACCGATTCCGGATTTGCACAGCAGTTCCGTCTTTGCGGCAATCTTGCTCCACTGGCCGATTACCGCTTACTGCGGACGGCGGCAGACGTTTGCGAGGAAAGGAAAATCGCGCATCACGTTGGAAACCTGTATTCTACGGACGTTTTCTATAACGATGATTTCTCCGTCAACGCCCGTTGGGGTGAGATGGGCGCGCTGGCCGTGGAAATGGAGGCCGCCGCGCTGTATATCAATGCGGCTAAGGCAGGCAAGCGTGCGCTTGCCATCTGCACGGTTTCGGACCACCTTCTCAACGGAGAGGCCCTGAGCAGCGAGGAGCGTCAATGCGGATTCCGGGATATGATGGAGGTTGCCCTTGAGGTGGCCGTTCGCATGGAAAAGGCTCCGAAAATTTCATAAGGACTGAGCATGAGCATGAAACGAGTTTTTTTGATTGTTTTGGATAGTGTTGGCGCTGGGGAAGCCCCCGATGCCGCAGCGTTCGGTGACGTTGGAGCGCACACGCTGCGCAGAATTTCAACGTCGGATCGCTTTTCCATCCCAACGCTTCGCTCCCTTGGCATCGGCAACATTCCCGGACTTTCCTTCCTTGGAGAAACCGATTCGCCGAGAGGTGCTGTGGCCAAGATGACCGAGAGATCCATGGGGAAGGATACGACCATCGGGCATTGGGAGATCGCGGGATGCATTTCGCCAAATCCGCTTCCCACCTACCCAAACGGATTTCCGAAGGAGGTCTTGGATGCTTTTTCTGAGGCAACCGGACGCGGAGTGCTTTGCAATCTTCCGTATTCGGGAACCGACGTCATCCGTGATTTTGGCGAGGAACATCTGCGCACGGGCGACCTGATCGTTTACACCTCGGCAGACAGTGTCTTTCAGATTGCTGCCCACGAGGAGCTGCTTCCTCCGGAGGAGCTTTACGAGGTCTGCCGCAAGGCAAGAGCGATCCTTACGGGAAAGCACGCCGTCGGCCGTGTGATTGCGCGTCCCTTCGTGGGGACCTGCGCCGCTGACTTTAAACGGACGGCCAATCGTCGCGATTTTTCCCTCGAGCCTCCCGTCAAAACCCTTCCGGAGGCGGTTCTGGAAGCGGGGATGGACTCGATCGCCATCGGCAAGATTTTCGATATTTTTGCAGGAAAAGGCTTTTCGGAGCATCTCGTGACACACGGAAACGCGGAGGGAATGGATTGCCTTCTGCAAGCGGCCGACCGCGATTTTACAGGACTTTGCTTTGCAAATCTTGTGGATTTTGATATGCTTTACGGTCACCGTAACGATGTGGACGGCTATGCCGCCGCACTGACGGCCTTCGATACGTGGCTTCCGTCCTTCCTCGGCAAACTGCGAGAGGATGACGTTCTGTTTATCACGGCGGATCACGGATGCGATCCCGGCGACGCAAGCACCGACCATACCAGAGAATACGTTCCGCTTCTGGCCATAGGAAAGGGAATTTCTCCCGTTTCTCTCGGCGTGCGGACCAGCTTTGCCGATCTGGCGGCCACGGTCAGCGACCTCTTGGGGATCTCGCTTACCACCGAAGGAATTTCATTTGCAAAGGAGATCGTAAGACAATGAGCGATCAAGAGCTGATGGATCTTGCCTTCAAGGCAAGAGAGGCTTCCTATTCCCCTTATTCGGGATATGCGGTGGGAGCGGCGCTTCTCGCAGCGGACGGACGTGTGTTTCTGGGCTGCAATGTGGAGAACGCATCCTATTCTCCCACCTGCTGCGCCGAGCGTACTGCCTTCTTTAAGGCGATTTCGGAGGGCGTGCATTCCTTTTCGCGCATTGCCATCGTTGGCGGACGGCGCGGAGAGGAGCCAGAGAGCTTTTTTACCCCCTGCGGCGTATGTCGTCAGGTCATGCGCGAGTTCTGCGAGGATGATTTTGAGATCCTCGTGACCGATGGCAAAGAACTGAAGAAATGGACACTTGCCGACCTGCTGCCTGCGGGCTTCCGCCTTTGAGGAGAGGAGAGCGTCGTGCAGACAGTCGTTGACGTTAAGACGATGCGCGAGAGTGACGCCGCCGCGATTCGCGGCGGCGTTCCAAGCCGTGATCTGATGTATCGCGCGGGAGTTGGCGTGTTTCAGAGCTATCCGTGGCATGGTAAAACAGCTATCGTTTGCGGAAGCGGAAACAACGCAGGGGATGGTTATGTTCTGGCTCTTTTATTGCATCAGGCGGCCATTCCGTGTGCGATCCTTCTTCTGGAGGAGCGCTTCTCGGAGGATGGCCTTTTTTACTATACGGAGTGTAAAAAATGTGGGATCGAAATCCTGACCTGCAATGAGGATACGGATTTTTCTTCCTATGCAGAGATCGTGGATTGCCTTCTCGGAACGGGCTTTCGGGGAGTGCTTTCGCCGCGTTATGCTGCCGTTGTTGCGCGTATCAACCAAAGCGGACGTCCTGTAATAGCGGTGGACATCAATAGCGGACTGAACGGGGATAGCGGCCGTGCAGAGCTTTGCGTTCGGTCAAGCCTGACGGTTTCGGTCGGCACGTATAAGAGCGGTCATTTCCTGGGGGACGCAAAGGACATGATCGGCTCACTTTGCAACGTGGATATCGGCATTCCCATTCGGGGAAAGGAGCGCTTTTTGCTCGAGGCCGAGGATCTTTTGTCCGTGTTTGCCGAGCGGAAGCAAAATTCGCATAAGGGAAGCTACGGCTACGTTTCCATTCTCGGCGGTTGCCGCGAATATGCGGGTGCGGTCAAGCTTGCGAATCTTTCGGCTTCTGCGCTGCGTGCAGGGTGCGGGGTCGTAAAGCTGATTCTTCCGGCTTTCTTGGAGGCAAGTGTATCGCCCTATCTGCTGGAAAGCACCCTGGCTCTGCTTCCCGACAAGGAAGGACACGCGCTCTTTTCTCCCGATGCACTTGACCGCGTTCTATCCGGGCAAAAAGCCCTTGCCGTCGGTATGGGGTGGGGAAGAAGCGAGGAGAATCGCAAGATCCTGCAGTATGTCTTACAGAAATTCGCCTTTCCCGTGGTGATTGATGCGGACGGACTCAACACGCTTGCGGAGATGGAGCCTTCGATTTTACGGAAGACCTCCTGCCGCGTGATCCTGACACCGCATCCAAAGGAGATGGAGAGGCTTTGCGGCATTCCCGTGGAGCAGATCCTTGACGATCCGATCCGCTACGCGGAGGAGTTTGCCCGCGAGTATGGGGTAATCCTTCTGCTCAAGGGTCCTTGCACGGTGGTGACCAACGGCGAGAAGACCTATCTCGTGAGCCGCGGATGTGCGGGCATGGCCACGGCCGGGAGCGGCGACGTGCTTTCGGGCGTTCTTGCAGGCCTTCTTGGCTACGCCGAGGCAAGCCCCTTGACGGTTGCCGCAGGTGCTTACCTTGCAGGGCGTGCGGGTGAGCTTGCCGAGCAGGAGAGCAATGCCTTTTCCATGACCGCGGGGGATACGGTAAAGCAGCTGCCGCGGGCACTGTCCGAGATCCTTTCCGCTAAGAATGAATAAAGCAAAAGCACCGCAAGCGAAACGCGCTTGCGGTGCTTTTTTGTTTTTCTGATGGCTCAAGCAAACATGGTGCGGTCAACGTCGTCGAGTGAGTCAAAGACGAAGTCCGGCTTGTCCGCGTCGGTGGCAGCCTCTACGTCAGCGGGCTGAGTTTCTCCGGAGAGGACGAGAACGGCCGTAACGCCGTGGCGCTTTCCGACGGCAATGTCGGTATAGAGGCGGTCGCCGAAGATGCACATCTCGGAGGGCTCCATTCCGGTTGCCTCACAGATCATCTCGATGGTTTCGCGATAAGGCTTGTCAAAATAGGTCGGCACCTTGCCCGTGGAGGCGGTTACCAGAGCAGCGATCGCGCCGCTGTCCGGCATGAATCCGGTTTCGGTGGGGCAGTTGAAGT
>JAFOGE010000226.1 GCA_017386965.1 Clostridia bacterium | reverse complement strand
GTGTTGACCCGTGCTGTAAGCACGCGGTCAACACCCCGTTTTTTAGGAAGGATCCTTGTCCTTTGCGGTTTCCGTTCCTTCGGCACTTTCCGTTCCGTCGGCACCGGTATTCTTCCGTTTCGCCTCCTCGATCTCCGCGCGCAGCTTATCGCAGGCGGCGCGGCACTGCGTGACCTCCTTCATCGCGGATGCAACCTCCTCTGCCGTATTCTCCTCCTCGGAAAAATGACGGTAGGCGGCAAGCCCCAGCTGTGCGTGCGCATCCTTGAGCTTACTCTCCGCCATCGAGAGCTTGACCTGCAGCGTGGCAAGATCCGCCGTTTGATTGATCTTGTCCGCCGCCTGCCCGGCAACTCTCTTTACGCTTTCACAAAATGCCTCCCAAGACATACCGATCTCCTCCGTATCCTTGCAAATTCTGTATCCACAGTATATACCATTTTCCAAAAAAAGTCAACGGTATAGGATGAATTTTTCCGGAGAAACTATTTGTCAAGGCAGAAAGAAGCCGAGGGGGTGTTTTTCGATGAGCATGAGCAAAGAAACCTATCAAAAGCTTGTACAGGCGCACGCGCCTCACTCCAAGCTCCTGCGCAACTGCGTTCTGGCATTCCTGTTCGGCGGGGCCATCTGTACGTTGGGGCAGGCGTTGCACGACCTGTATGAGAAAATCCTTCAGCTCCCGCCAAAGGACGCAGGCACACTGACCTCGGTTACCCTGATCCTTCTTTCGGTCCTCCTGACAGGACTTGGCGTGTTTGACCGCATCGCCAAGTACGCAGGTGCGGGAACGCTCGTCCCGATCACGGGCTTTGCCAACGCAGTGGTTTCTCCCGCCATCGACAGCCGCGCGGAGGGCCTCGTCCTCGGCGTTGGTGCCAAAATCTTTACAGTTGCCGGTCCCGTCCTGCTTTACGGAACGCTCGCAGGCGCGATCTACGGTGTCCTGTACTGGATCGTAACGCTGCTTTAGAGCGTTCGCCGGAAGGCGCGAAGCGCGGCATCGGTATCGGAGGAAAGACAAAGGATCACCCATCTTCCCTTGACCGTAACCGTTCCGCGATCCGACGTGATCGCCTGACCGCGATCCCCCCAGTACCGTTTCAGGTAGGCAAGACGCGCAAGACACATTGAGGCCACCTCCTCCGTTCCGTTGGTGCTTTTGCAAAGGAAGACGGCAAACTCGCAGGGTGAGGAAAAGGAGAGATAGACCGCGCCATCCTCCACCGCATCCAGAGCAGACGGATAGGTCCCGTTTCCGAAAAGAGCCGAGAGGAGTGAGGCATTCGGATGTCCGGCAGCGTCTTGCGGAGCTGACAGTACATAAAGGCGCCCCGCGGGCAGGGGACGCTCCTCCGCCATCATGGCACACACCAAGGCTTCCGCCTCCACCGAGGCCGTCCCGCAGCCGGAAAGAAAAAGCAGGGCCGCAAGAAGAAGGCAAAGGCAGGTCTTTTTTTGCATAACAGAGTCCTTTCTCTTTTGGTTTTCTCCCAGTCTATGTCCCCGGCACGCGAAATATGCCTTCCTTCGCACATCAAAATCCGACGCTTCTCTCTCACCTTTTGCCTGCTTCGTCATATTATGATAACAGAAGGGCAGACGTCGGGCAAATTCGACGGCGTTTGTGCTTTCAACTTTCAAGGAGGAATCTATCATGACGAACTGCCTTTGCAATCTCTTGTCCGAGAACTGGGTATGGCTGATCATCCTTGCCCTGATCCTGATCTGTGGCTGCGGCTGCAACTGATCTTCCGTAACAAATCCAAAGCAGAGGGGGCGTCCCCGTAAAGGGACGCCCCCGAAAAGACAAGGGTGAGCCAAATGCAATGCTGCACTTGGTACTCACCCTCATTTTTTTCAGAATTGCTGCTTCAAGGACTGGATGCAGGCCTCGCAGATCTTCTTGCCTGCGTAAAGATGCACGTTGTCCGCACTGTTGCAGAAGATGCAGGCCGGCTGATACTTTTGCAGAACGATGCGTCCCTCGTCCGTAAAGATCTCGAGCGAATCCTTGGGCTCAATTCCCATGCTCTGGCGAATCTCTGCGGGAAGCACGATCCGTCCCAGCTCATCCATTCTTCTTACCATTCCTGTCGATTTCATGTTGTGATCCTCCTTGTGTTTTGTATTCTACATTTTGAAAAATCGTCATTTCTTTCGTTTTTGTAACACCATATCTTGTGTAATTCCATTATACTCCTTTTTTCAACTGTTGTCAATAGGAAAATATGGAATTTTTTGTATTTTCTTGTATATTTCTTCCATTTATGTGAATTGCATCATAAACCACCCATTTCCTTTCATTTTTTCTTGCTCGCGCGCTGTTTGCTTACAGGATCCTTTGTCAAATAATAAAGGGAATCCATTTCCAAAGGAGAGAATCCTATGATCAAAGGAGCCCAAAAACAAATGATCGTCGTCCGTACAGGGCACAGTCACTACTTCGACGAAGCCTACTTCGTGCTTCGAAGGGAGATGTGTGCGACTCGCTGCAAAAAGGACATGCTTCGAGAGGCAAACCGCATCCTGGAGGAGGCCGCTCTCCCGCATCCAGATCCAAAGAGATCCCGGCGCGCCTGGCCTTTGCCCTTTTTGATCGGACTCCTCTGCGGTGCCGCCGTATGCCTTCTCCTGTGCTTGCTCCTTCTTTGACGCCCACCTCGCGCTTACAATACACTTTCGTTGCGGTGCATCCTTGAAAACAGTAAAAAAATGCTTGATGGACAAAAATCCCATTTTTTATGGTTTTTTCTTGGCAAGGAACCGCTCAAAGCACGCCTTGTCGAAGACTCTGACAAAAAATCCGAGGCGGGACTTGACTTTGAGAAAATTCCATAGTATAATAGTAGAAGTTATATGAGAACGTTTTGTGCGGAGGCCGATCATGGATGCGGCCAAGTCCGTACCCTTGCGAATTTCATATCAGGCCTCCCCCTCTCGAAACGTGCGTGGTTTCGTCAGGATGAGGTCGATTTCTGCTTGCTTTTTTCGCCCCTTTTGCGTGGCCCTGCAAGCAATACGAGCCGATCCGGCTCTGCATCCCCTCCCGAAATTTGAAAGAAAGGAACCTACAATGCCAAGAAAACAAAAAAAGACGAAGCCGTCCGGCAAGATCCGCGTCATTCCTCTGGGAGGATTGGGCGAGGTTGGCAAAAACATGACGGTGATCGAGTATGAGGAGGAAATGATCATCGTGGATTGCGGTCTGGGCTTCCCCGACGAGGATATGCCCGGCATCGATCTGGTCATTCCCGACATCTCCTATCTCGAGGCCAACGCCAACCGCATCCGCGGACTCTTTCTGACGCACGGACACGAGGACCACATCGGCGCGGTCCCCTACCTGCTCCGTTCCATCAATCCCCCGATCTACGGCACGCCCCTGACGATCGGAATCATTCGCAACAAGCTGCAGGAGCATCCCCTCTCCAAAAAGCCGAAGCTGCACACCGTTTCAGCAGGAGATCGGATCAAAACCGGCTCCTTTGAGGTGGAATTCATTCACGTCAACCACTCCATCGCCGACGCCTGCGCCCTGGCGATCCGCACCCCTCTGGGTACGCTGATCCACACAGGCGACTTCAAGCTGGACACCACCCCCATCGACGGCGAAATGATGGACATCGTCCGCTTGGGCGAGATCGGACGAGAGGGCGTTCTGATGCTGCTGTGCGAATCCACCAACGCCGAGCGTCCGGGCCATACCCCCTCGGAGAAGAACGTAGGCGCCTCGCTCGAGTATATTTTCTCCACGCATGAGAAAAAGCGCGTGATCATTGCCACCTTCTCCTCAAACGTACACCGTGTACAGCAGATCATCAATACCAGCGCGCGTCACAAGCGAAAGGTCGCCATCACGGGACGCAGCATGCTGAACATCGTCAGCGCCGCCATCGAGCTCGGGTATATGACCGTCCCCGCAGGCGTGCTGATCGACATCAACGAAATCAAGCGATACAAGCCGGGAGAGCTGACTCTGGTTACCACGGGAAGCCAGGGCGAGCCCATGTCCGCGCTCTATCGCATGGCCTTCTCCGATCACGCACAGGTTTCGCTGGATTCCAACGACGTCGTCGTGCTTTCCTCCAGCGCGATCCCCGGAAATGAAAAGCTGATCGGAAGGATCATCAACGAGCTTTCCAAAAACGAGGTTGAGGTTCTTCACGACGCTCTGGTCGAGGTCCACGTTTCGGGACACGCCTGCCAGGAGGAGCTCAAGCTCATGCAGGCGCTGACGAAGCCGAAATACTTCATGCCCATCCACGGCGAGAGCCGCCATCTTGCGGCAAACCGCGAGCTGGCACGGCACATGGGAATGAAGGACCGCGACATCTTCCTCTCCGAGATCGGAAAGGTGCTTGAGATCGACGCCAACGGTGCGCGCTGGAACGGAACCGTTCCCTCCGGCCGCGTCCTCGTGGATGGCTACGGCGTGGGCGACGTTGGAAACATCGTTCTCCGTGACCGCAGACATCTGGCGCAGGACGGCTTGATTGTGGTCGTTGCAACGGTGGATACCGACGAGCAGATGCTGCTCTCCGGTCCCGACATCATCTCCCGCGGCTTCGTGTACGTCCGAGAATCCGAGGAGCTGATGGACGAGGTCCGCACGATCGCAACCGACGCCATCCAGGAGCTTCTCAACGGACGCCGTCCCGCAGACCGGATGCAGATCAAGAAGCGCGTCAAAGATGATCTGACCAAGTATCTCTATACCAGAACCAAGCGCAAGCCCATGATCCTCCCTGTGATCATGAACGTTTGATTTTCGCCGTCCACCTCCAATTTTACCGAAAGCTACTCTAAAGTTTCGTATTTGTTCATAATAACGACACATTACCGTCATAGGAAAAATGTATAATAATTTGGATTGTGCGCTATAATGCAGCGCACGGGATTCAAAAGCAATTTTACAAACAGAAAGGAAACCCAATCATGGGAAAAGGAAGCAGAAACAGACAACGCCACGTCCAGGAGCAGCTGCAAAGCACCGGACGTAAGCAGCAGACCAAAAAGGCACCCAAGTGGCTCACCCCGCTGATCTCCATCGTCCTGGTCGCGGCAGTCCTCGTCGGCGTAGTCGCATCCGTACTCACCAACAGCGGTATCATCTACCGCAACCGTATCATCGTTGAGAGCAAGACAGGTAACTACGACATTACCCAGCAGACCGCCACCTTCCTGGCTTGGCAGAGCGCGTACTACAACGCCTACTACTACTGGTACTACGCTTACCTCGGATACATTACCGATAAGACCGTTACCGCGCAGTACACCAGCGCAGATGCTTACGCATTTGATGTTGCTCGCTATACCATTCAGAATTCGCTGCGCGATAACGTACAGTCGCTCGTAGAGAACCTGGTTGACTACGTTGCCGTTTGTGACGCTGCCGAGAAAGCAGGCGTCAAGCTGGACGACGACGAGCTGGCCGAGATCGAATCCACCCTGGATTGGCTCAAGGATATGCAGGGCTCCCTCGGCTTTGCAACCTTTGGCGGCTTCCTCAAGGGTGCCATCGGCACCGGCATGAAGAAGGCCGACATCAAGCACGCACTTTCGATCGTTGCCCTCTACAACAAGTACCTCTCCCAGGTGCAGGAGGGATTTGAGGAGGCTATCACGCTGGCAGATCTCACCGTCTTCCGTGACGAGAACCCCGATGACTTCTTCAAGACCGATTACCTCTCCTTCAAGACCGAGGATAAGGAGCTTTCCGAAAAGCTGGCCGCCTGCACGACCGCTGACGAGTTCCGCGCAACCGTGGTGCGCCATAGCTTTGACAAAAACTACAAGACCACCTTCAACAAGTACACCGTGACCCAGGAGGCTACCGACGCACTCAAGAAGGTTGGCGATAAGACCGATGCAAACAGCAACGCTCTCTCCCTGGCGCTCGACGAGATCGGTGCCGGTGCAAAGACCGCTTATACCAAGGAAAGCACCGACATCCCCAAGGAGGTTCGCGATTGGCTCTTCAAGACCGTTCGTACGCAGTATGAGGTTTCCACCGTGGCAACCGAGAACGGCGTTTACCTGGTCGCCAACTACACCGCAAAGGTCACCGCAGACACCACCTCCGTTGAGGCGCGCGTAAAGTTCTACGAGTTCGCCGACGGCGACAGCTACGGCAACGACGCAAGCTTCAAGACCTCCCTGCAGGAGCAGCTCCTGGCATACAAGCTGGCAGACGCTCTGGCAAAGGATCTGAAGGCATTCCCCGAGCATGCAGAGAAGCTTCTCGCTGCCAACAACGCCACCGAGAAGACCGACGCAAATAAGGACACCAAGGACATCCCCGCCATCCTGCTTGACAAGCTTCTTGAGGATTCCGTCAAGGCAGACACCGTAATCACCGCAACCGAATACGGCATGTACTACGTGGCATTCGTCCGCGACGTGACCGACGGCAAGGTGGATGTGGCATACTGCACCTTCGGCAAGACGACCGATTACCGCTCCGGCCTGGAGCTCCAGAAGGAGTTTAAGGAGATCCTGAGCGCAGAGGGCGCCGACATTAAGGCCATTCTTCTGGAAAAGGGCGTTTCCAAAGCGCAGGACGTCACCTCCAAGACTCCCTCCTCCAAGGTTCCCTCCGCCATCACCAAGGCAACGATCCTTTCCAGCGTAAAGACCGGTGACATCCTCACCGCAAGCGATTCCGCCGGATACTACGTGATCTACGTTGACAAAATGGAAAACATGACTGCCAACATTTCCTATGCAACCCTGACCAACGACACCTACTATTCCATCCTCACTGCCCTGCAGGCTACGCTGGATACCTCCGGCAACTTCCCCGCTACCGCAACGCAGAACATGGTAAGCGAAGCAAAGAAGGACAGCTTTGAGGAGTGGATCTCCGAGTGCGGAGAGAAGTTCGCTCCCGTCCGCAAGGAATTCGACACCAAGGTGATCGAGTCCACCGAGCAGGATAGCAATAAGCAGGACGTAACCAAGTACACCGCGTATATGGTTCTCCACACGCCTCTGTATCTGGAGCTGGATCCCGTTGTCAACGGCGGCTACCTCCAGTTCACCGATTCCGCCGCAACCGATAAGGAGAAGAAGGATCCCCATGCACAGCAGGCTGCCGACGCGCTGGAAAAGCTGACCGGAAAGACCGGCTACGCGCTGCGTGACGCGCTCTCCGCACTGGGCTCCGCACAGATCTCCACCTCCCTTGCAAAGACTGCAGTGACCGATGCAAACGTCAAGGCTTGGCTCTTCGACGATGCCCGCAAGGCAAACGACGTTGCCGTGATCACCAGCGAGGACGGCAAGAGCTCCTACGTTGTGATCTACTTTGAGAAGATGCTCTCCTGGGAGAGAAGCGCAAAGACCGCACACCTCGAGGAAAAGCTTGAGGCATGGGTCGATGATCTGATCAAGACCGAGGGCTACGTCGCAAACGAGGCAGTGCTCAACAAGCTCGGCAAGCTGACCCCCACCGAGCCCGTAACCGATCCTGCAACTGATCCTGCAACCGAGCCCGCAACCGAGCCCGCAACCGAGCCCGAGAGCGGCGCAAACGAATAAGCATTCCGTGTCCGGCCGATCCCTTCGGCCCACACACAACAAAACGAAATGGCACGGGACTCCCGTGCCATTTTGTGGATGCTCGCATATACTGTCATGAGCTTTTTACAGAAAAGGATGAAATACCATGGTAATTGAACCGAAGCAGACCACGCTGGCATACCGTTGTCCGCATTGCGGTGCCGGAATCATGAGCGCAGTTGGCATCTTCGCCCTTGGCGGCGATATGCTCAAGCTCAAATGCACCTGCGGGAAGAGCGAGCTGACCGCCGTACTTTCCAAGGACGGCAAGGTGCGTCTTACCGTGCCCTGCATTCTTTGCGCCACCCCGCACAACTACACGCTCTCCTCGTCCGTGTTTTTCGGCAAGGACCTCTTTACGCTCCCCTGCCCCTATACCGATTTTAACGTCGCTTTTCTGGGCGAGGCAAACGCCGTAAAGGCAGAGCTGGCCAGAACCGAGCTGGAGCTGCTCGATCTGATGGAGGAAAGCGGACTGAAGGATTTTGAGGCCGCGCATTCCGACGAGGCATCCCTGAGCGATCCCCAGATCCGCGACATCGTCATGTTCGTGATCCAGGACCTGGACGCGGAAGGAAAGATCTTTTGTAAATGCGCAAAGGAGGAAAACGGACGTCAATATGACGCCGAGATTCTGGAGGACGGCGTTCGGGTCACCTGCCGAAAGTGTGCCGCAACCAGACTGATCCCCACGGATTCGCGGCTGGGCGCCCACGCATTCCTCAATGCCGACGCACTCTATCTGGAGTGATCCCGAAGATCTCCGCATAAGAAAAAAACGAAAAAGCATCCCCCGTACCGCACAAGGTCCTTTGCAAGAGGACGCGGATAATAGGGGGATGCTTTTTTATGGATCGAAGAGAAGGACCGCGTGTTTTGCAAAAGCGCCTTTTCATTTCATGCCAGGAACCACAATAAATATCCCCCGTAAAGGGAACAACAAGCATCGGGAGGCCCTCCGAGGAAGGCCTCCCTTTTTGTATTGCTTTTGATTAGAAGATATCATCCACCGTGTCATCCACAGTCGTGTCCACGAAGGGCTCGTCAGTGGTGTCAGGCTCGGTTTCCTGAGGCTCGGTTTCCTGAGGCTCAGTTACCTGAGGCTGGGTTTCCTG
>JAFOGE010000225.1 GCA_017386965.1 Clostridia bacterium | reverse complement strand
CCATTACCGGTGAGCTGGAAATGATGAAAATGGAAATCGAGCAGCATATGACGAATATGCCATTGAATGAAGAGTACAAAAACACACGTTGTGCAGCCGAACATGCAGTTCAAAAACTTTCGGAGGTCTTGGCATTGTTGGAAGAGTTGCCCGGGGACAAGGAGCTTGTCTATGAACTGGTTGAGTTGATCGAGGATATCGGTTATTGAACTCTGCACCGTTTTATATTCTTGCTCATACTTACAGGCGGCGTGAGAAGCTGCTTTTTATGCCCTCGTCGATAAGGACTGCCCGAAATGCCGATTTGGCTTTTCGGGCAGGTTCCTTTTTCTATAGTTTTCCGGCGATGCTTTCGCGCAGGCCGGCGAGGATGCGTTTTTCCAGGCGGGATATGTAGGATTGCGAGATACCGAGCAGGTCGGCAACCTCTTTCTGCGTCATCTCTGCGCCGCTTCGCAGTCCGTATCGTAGCTCGATCAGCTCTCGCTCCCGTGGCTCCAGGCAGGCCACGGCATCGCGTACCACGCGCCGCTCCTCACGCATCTCCAGCTCGTAGGATACCGTATCCTCCTCGCTTCCGAGAACGTCCGAGAGCAATAGCTCGTTGCCGTCCCAGTCCACGTTCAGCGGCTCATCAATAGATACCTCGCAGCGCTGTCCGCTTCGCTTTCGAATATACATCAGAATCTCGTTTTCGATGCAGCGCGAGGCATAGGTCGCCAGCTTGATGCTCTTATCCGCCCGAAAGGTGTTGATTGCCTTGATCAAGCCCACTGTTCCGATCGAGATCAGATCCTCGATTCCCGTACCCGTGCTTTCAAATCGCTTGGCAATATAGACCACCAGGCGCAGATTATGCTCCACGAGGCGCGTGCGGTAATACTCCTCGTCCAAATGTGCAATGCATTCCGCCTCCTTCTCGGGAGAGAGAGGGGAGGGAAGTATATCCGGCCCGTTGATGTAAAAAAGTGCGTTTCCTCCCTTGCGAGTGGCAAGGCAGTGATGTATTTTTTGGAAAATATCCATCTATGCTATCCTTTCCGATCGGCGAAGATCCGATCACGGTCGTTTTTTGGGGTCACTGCGCCAAGGGTCAGTGATCCGGCATTACGGCGTCAAAATCACGCGCACGTGCTCCAAGATCCGAGATCGCAATGAGGTGATCCGTCGCACGCTCCCCACGTTGCTCGGTCACCGTAAGAGAATCCGGAATGACGGCGGGGAGCAGACCCTCTCCGGCGGCGGTATGTATAGGGATCAGTCGGATCCTTCTTGCCAATTCGTGATCGGAAAGCAGGTCGGTCAGCTTTTCCTGCGTATCTGCCTCAAGCAGTCTGCGCGGGAGCGCCTCCTGCAGAGCGCGGCGGTCGGCAACGATCACGTTTCTTCCACTCAAGGGATCCTGCAAAAGATTTCCCGAATCGAGCAGGGCGCGCAGGGAAATCGCCTTCCCGAAGATGCTTGCCTCAATCCGGACGAAGCGCTTCCTTGCGGAAAACCCGAAGCATTTTCCGCCCTTGAGGGTGGCAAGGCCTGCCGCCGCGCTCAGGAGAGCAAAGCTCCATACCGAAAGGCCGTCCCCCTGCAGGCTATCCAGCGGAAGCTGCAGACGGTTGAGGAAGGAGTAGAGCGCAGTCATGACACCTCCGAGGATGGCGGATGTCAGAAAATAGGCACACGTAATGCGAAAAAGACGGAATATCCCGTCTTTTTTGGAAGCAAACGCGATGGCGCAAAGCAGGGGAGCGGCCAAGAGATCTGTCAGAAACCCGACAACGCCGGGAGGGCAAAGGAGGAGTGACAGGAGTGCGTAGCATCCTCCCGCTCCCGCCGCCAGGAGGACGCGCATCTGTCTTGCGGGAAGATGCAGGAGCGCAGAGGTGATCATCAGACAGAGCAGATCCATCCCAAAATTGATCAAGACGTAGAGGTCGGCATATACCTCTTGTACCATGGCACAGGCTCTCCGATCTGTAAGAAATTTCCATGCTCTCATTATATCCCGAGCAGGGCGCGCAATTTGTCACAATGGGGGATGTCGAAAAAAATATCGGTCTTTTTTCAAAAGGCGGATAAAATTTTCAAGTTTGTCTATACTTTTCCAAAAAAATATGCTATAATAGATGGGTAAAGCCGCAATGCGGCCGAAGAAGAGGGGATGTCCCCCTCTTTTGAAAGGAGCAGTTATGTCACATTTAAGCAATTTTAAGGCGCTCTTGGAAAAGGCGGGGAAGGATGCCGCAATCATCTCCGACAAGACCAATCAGCGCTATCTTTCGGACTTCGATTTTGACGACGGCCTCGTTTTGGTCACCAAGGGGCAATCCTACCTGATCACGGATTTCCGCTATGCGGAGGCGGCACGCGCGGAGTGCAGCTCCGAGCTGACGGTCATGATTCCCGAGGGGGGACAGCTGCTTTGCGTGGCAGGTCTTCTTTCGGACAATGCCTGCAAGACGGTTGCAACCGAGGAGCAGGCGCTCTCCTGCGCAGAATACGAGCGCTATTGCAATGCGTTGAAGGATTTTACGCTTTCGGGCGGCGCATCCGCGATCCTGACCGAGCTTCGCTTGATCAAGGATGAGCGGGAGCTTGATACGATTGCGCATGCGCAGTCCATCACCGATGCGGCGTTTTCGCATATCCTCGGCGTTCTGCATCCCGATATGACCGAGATCGAGGTTGCTCTGGAGCTGGAATTCTTTATGCGCCGCAACGGAGCAGAGGACATTGCCTTCCCCACGATCGCGGTATCCGGAACCAATTCCGCACGTCCGCACGGCGTTCCCCGCAGATGCCGCCTGGAGCGCGGCTTCCTGACGATGGATTTTGGAGCAAAGGCAGACGGCTATTGCTCGGATATGACCCGTACCGTATTCCTTGGCCGTGCAGGCGAGGAAGAAAAGCGCCTTTATCATACCGTGCTTTCCGCACAGACAGCGGCACTGGATGCGCTTTGCGAGGGCGCTTCCTGCCGTGAGATGGATCGGATCGCGCGGGACATCATCGACGGCGCGGGATACAAGGGGATGTTTGGACACTCCTTAGGACACGGCGTTGGAATGTTTATTCACGAGAATCCTCGCCTCTCCTTCGCCGCAAAGCCCGATAGTGTGCTGAAACGCGGGCACGTGGTGACCGTAGAGCCCGGTATTTACGATGCCGGCAAATACGGATGCCGTATTGAGGATATGGTGGCGATCGGTACGGACGGCAGCGTCCGCAACTTCACCAAGAGCCCCAAAGAGCTGATCGAGCTTTTCTGACAGGAGGACACTATGGTATTTGCAATGACAGCGCTTTCGGACACCGTTACCGTTCAGCGCTATTGGAATCTGGTGGATCTGATCATCCATCACCTGGAGCTGGAGGGCGCCTGGAGCGGTCTGGTTCGATTGCTGGGTGCACTGCTCTGCATTGCGGTCCCCTATCTTTTGGGAAGCATCAATCCTGCGATCCTGATCTCCCGTGTGTTTTATCACGAGGATATCCGTGAATTCGGAAGCGGAAACGCCGGAACGACCAATATGCTTCGTACGTATGGCAAAAAGGCGGCGATCGCTACCTTTGCCTTTGATCTTCTGAAGGCTGCTGTGGCCGTGATCCTCGGAAAGCTGATCTGGGAATCGGACGGCGGCGCGATTGCCGGATTCTTCGTCATGTTTGGCCATATGTTTCCGCTCTATTACCGCTTCCGCGGAGGGAAGGGCGTGGCCTGCCTTGCTATGGTGGTGCTTACCATCAGCCCCATCACCTTTCTGATCCTGCTGGGTATTTTTCTGGTCATTGCGATCGGAACGCGCTACATTTCTCTGGCGTCGGTCATGTGCGCCATGCTCTATCCCCTGATCCTGCGCGCCTTTGCCAATGACGGCCTCAACGTTGCTATGGCAGTCGTGGCAGCCATCTTCGTGGTCTATATGCACCGCGAGAATCTCAAGCGCTTGTGGGAGGGAAAGGAATCCAAGATCGATTTTTCCAAAATTTCAAAGAAGAAAAAGGGAGCGTCCGAGGATGGTCCCGATGAGGAATCCAAATGACGCCCTATGAACAGCTTGCCGAGCTGCTCTCTCTGGCCCTTTCGAAGGGAACGGTAAAGAAGGCCGTCTTCTCCAAGCCGAGGGATGCTGCCGTGCGTCGCGCCGTTCTGACTCCGCGCGTGCTGGGGGGACGAACGGTGGCGCAGATGGAAATCTTTTGCGCGGACAACAAAGCAAAGCATGAGAATCTTTCCTTGGATGACGTCGCTCGCTTTTCGGAGCTTGCCGAGGACTTTGGCCAGGTGAATCTTCTGACCACGGCAGGGGATGCCGAATTGCGGGTTTCGCGGTCCGGGAAGGCCACCCTTCTTGGTGGTGACCGCCTGCGCCGTGCCTTACAGGATGGGGATGTGCAACGCGCAAAGGTGCAGGGAAATGACCGCAAAAAGGAGCGCATTCTGCAAGGGGATGAGCCTTTTCTGCGCCTTTTGGACGTCAGTGATGCCACGGGACGTGTCCACGATAAGAAGCAATCCAAGTTCCGTCAGATCAACCGTTTTCTGGAGCTGATCCGTGACTGTCTGCACGCGCTTCCCAAAGAGGGAACCCTTCGTATTTGCGACCTGTGCTGCGGAAAAAGCTATCTTTCCTTTGCGGTCTATCATTATTTTGCGAATGTTCTCGGACGGCAGGTCCGTATGACCGGCGTGGATCTGAAGCCTGACGTCATCGCTTATTGCAATGAGGTGGCACAGAAATTGCACTTTGACGGTCTGGAATTCTTACATGGGGACGTAAGTCGCTACGATACGGGAGAGCACGTGCATCTTGTCATCTCGCTTCACGCCTGTGATACGGCGACCGACCTGGTGTTGGGGAAGGCAATGGAGTGGGGAGCGGACGTCATTCTTTCCACCCCCTGCTGCCATCACGAGCTGAATCACACCATCCAATGCGCACCGCTTTCCTTTGTCACGGAGCATTCCATGCTTCGACAGAAGCTTTGCGATGCGGCGACGGATGCATTGCGTCTGAAGCTCCTGGAGGCCAACGGCTATGCGGTGTGCGCTCTGGAGCTGATCGACCCCGAGGAAACCCCCAAGAATATTATGCTGCGCGCCTTGAAAAAGCCGCACTTTGATCCCGCCTCCCGCGAGGCGGAGAATTTACGGCAGGAATATGCCGCGGCAAGGGCCTTTTTGCTCGGCGGCTGAGGAGGATCTATGTTCAAGCTCTTTTCCAAAAAGAAGAACCCTAACAGCAAGCAATACCGTTGGGAGATGGCAAGACAGATGGCAAACCATCATATCCGCTACGTCACCGAGAAGATCGACGGTGTGGAGGAGGTCATCGGCAAGAACGGAGGATTGAACATCCGTGATGACGAGCTTTTGGTGTTTGCCTCTGCGGACGTGATCTTCCGCTGCAAGATCGAGCAGATGCAGGCCTGGGAGCTGCTCTCCAAGGACGGTGTCGTGATTACGGCTCCCGATCTTGAGCATGACGGGCGCGAACGGACGATTATCGTCTTTTACGTATATTACCGCTGACCGACGCTCGGACGGCGAGAGGGAAGTGCGATCTTTTTGCCTTCTCTCTCGCCTCTTTTATGGAAATGGGCGACGATGCCGACGGAAGCGTAAAAATATTATAAAAATGTTATAAAAATATTGAAAAAAGTGTAGATTTTTAGAAAAGAATGTGGTATAATAGGTATGTTACCAAGCAAACTCGACATCGTTTTCCTGTTTTCGGCCATTTCCCGAGCGCCGATCCTCCGACGCGATGCCGTTTTTTTACGCAGTGTAACGAAAATGCGAGAAACGGAGGATCCATCATGATCTCAGATCTGCAAAAAGCAAGCATGCTCAGACGGTTTTCGGCCTATCTTCTGGATCTGATCCTTTTGGTGATCCTGATTACGGGTGTCGCGTTCCTGCTATCGACCGCCTTTGGCTACGATGGCTATCAGGAAACACTGAATGCAGCCAAAAAGGAGTACGCCGATCAGTACGGTGTGGATCTGAACGCCGATTATTCCGAGATGACTGCGGTCGAAAGGGAGCGCTATGACGATGCACTCGAGGCACTGAATAAGGACGAGAAGGCGACGCATGCATACAGCATGATGCTGAGCTTGATTCTCTTGATCTCCTCCTTGAGTATTCTTCTGGCCTTCCTCCTGCTGGAATTTTTGATTCCGCTCCTGTTTAAGAACGGGCAAACGGTTGGTAAAAAGGTCTTTGGGATCGCTTTGATGCGGGCGGACGGCGTACGCATCTCCTCCCTGGCACTCTTTGCCAGAACCTTACTTGGAAAATGCACGGTGGAAACCATGGTTCCCGTTGCGATCGTTCTGATGATCCTTATGGGATCTCTCGGAATCGAGGGCACCCTGATCCTTCTGGCTTTCTTGGTTCTTCAGATCGGCCTTCTCATCGCAACCAAGACCCATTCCTGCATTCACGATCTGATGGCCGGTACGGTCGTGGTCGAGCTTGCCTCGCAGCGGATCTTCGAATCCGAGGAGGCGATGCTGGAATATCGCAAGCGCATTCACGCAGAGCAGGTGGAGCGCTCCAAATCCTGATTTGGCAAAAACAAAATTAAAATAAAAATTCAAAGCAAAAGCAAGAAAGGGTTTTTTCATGAAGGTTGTTTTGCAAAATCTGACAAAAGTCTTTCCCAGTCGCAACAAGAAGTCCGGCGAGGAGGTCGTTGCAGTCAACGACTTTACCTTTGAGATCCCGGACGGTAAGCTGATCGGCCTGCTTGGCCCCTCCGGCTGCGGAAAGAGCACGACGCTGTACATGATCAGCGGTCTGCAGAAGCCCACGGGCGGAAAGATCTTCTTCGGTGACGACGACGTGACCGAGCTCTCTCCGGAGAACCGTGGCATTGGTCTGGTCTTCCAGAACTACGCGCTTTATCCTCACATGACGGTAAAGCAAAACATTCTCTTCCCCCTGCAGAATCTGAAGGGCGCAGACAAGCTCTCCAAGGACGTGATGCTCGAGAGAGCGCAGGAGGCTGCACGCCTGGTGCAGATCGACGAGCTGATGGACCGCAAGCCCAGTGAGCTTTCGGGCGGTCAGCAGCAGCGTGTGGCCATTGCCCGCGCGCTGGTCAAAATGCCGCGTGTACTGCTCCTTGACGAGCCGCTCTCCAACCTGGATGCAAGACTTCGTCTGCAGACCCGTGAGGAGATCCGCCGCATTCAGAAGGAAACCGGCATTACCACCATCTTCGTTACGCACGACCAGGAGGAGGCAATGTCCATCTCCGATATGATCGTCGTTATGAAGCTCGGTGTGCTTCAGCAGATCGGCAAGCCGCAGGAGGTCTATGACGAT